>LZRQ01000076.1 GCA_002159155.1 Firmicutes bacterium ZCTH02-B6 | reverse complement strand
GGTCAAAGGGGCGGCCGTCTACCTTGGCCAAGCGAATCGCTTGCTGGGCCAAGTAGGGACGGCCGCGCATGAGCCGCGTCACCGCGTCCCACAGAGCGCCCCACGCGGGGAAATACGCCGTGCGGGTACGGCCGGGCCCCGGATTATAGCGCAAGCGCCAGCGGCCGCGGCTGGACGGCGTAATTTCCATTGTGCCGTTGCCGAGGCTGCCGCCGACAGCTTTGAGGTACACCCGCCGGTGCTGCTCCACAAACTGGCGCAGTCGTGCCGCGTCCCGCAGCGGGATGGTGGCCGGCAGGTGGTCCGCCAGCTCGTGATGGCGCCCCAAGGCCCGGCTGAGCATGGCCTTATTTAGGTAGTGAGGATTGAAGACGCGGCCGTCCAGCTCCCGCAGCAGCCGGCGCAGGCATTCCCGCACCGCAGGGCGGTTTTCAGCGGTGCGGGTCGGCACGCGGTTGTAGACCACATCCGGCATCGGGAACCAGCGCGCGGACCATTGCCGGGCCCCTTGCGTGCCCGTCCGCCAGCCCAGCACTTGCCGGCGCCGCCAGTCGACGCCCCCCGGCGAAAAGACGTAGACCAGCACGCCCGCTTCCCGCCCCGCTCGGATGATCTCGGCGAAGGTGCGCCATTGGGGCCACCGAGGTCCGCGCACCGAGGAACCGTCGGGGTAGGTCGTCAAGATGCCCAGCACTGCCCGCGCCATCGTTGCTATCGCTCCCTCTCCTCAACGGCTTCGGCCCAGCCCTTTTGCACCAAAGCGCCGTTCTCAAACCCAGCCAGCCAGCGGGCGAACCGCAGGGGCCGCTGGACCGAGAGGCTTAGCGTCCGGGGTGAGCCGGCCTCCCGGGTCATTTGCAGGAACGGTTTCGAGTTCACTTCGATAAGCCAAATCTTGCCCCGGCGATCTATGCCCAGGTCGAGCCCCAGCTCACCCACGGTGCCGCTCAGGGTGCGTTCGATCTCCCGTGCGCACTCGCGGCCCGTCTGGTGGAGCTGCCGGAGCAATGTCCCGGCCCGGGCGCCGAACAGCCGGCGCAACAGGGGCCCGACTTTAGCACCCTGGCCACCGCGGCTCAAATTGGCCGTGAAGCTCCCAGGCGCCGCAATCCGGGCGTACATCTTCGTCATGGCCCACAGGCCACGCTGGGACCGCTGCATGAGGACGCGCACGTCGAAGGGACGGCCGCGCCAAGTGGCCAGGGAAAGGCCTTGCTGGATGATGTAGGCGCGACCACGGACCGCCCGGTCGACCTTGGCCGCCGCCCGGGCGAGATTGGGAACGTACTGGAGGACAGCCCTGTCCTTGAGTTGGAACGCGAGGTTGAAACCGCTGCTGGTGCGGCGCACGCAGATGATCCCAAGGCCGAGGCTGCCGCCGATAGGCTTAAGGAATACCGTCCGGCCCATGCGCAAGAACCGCTCGAGCTGCGCAGCGTTGGCGTAGCGCTCGGTAGGGGGCAAAAGCCGCTCAAGCGACGGGTTCTTGGAGAGTTCCTGGTGCATGCGCCACTTGTCAAAGAACCCGGTTTCGTTGAACCATGCCGGCACGTGGCGGGCCAGGCGCTCCCGAAAGCGCATGTACGGTGCGCTCCATTCGGTGCGGCGGGTCTGGATACGGTCGTACACCACATCGGGAAACGGAAATGTGCTGCGCCTCCAGCGGCCCAAAGGCCAGATGCCGCTATAGGTAAACCCGTGCACCGCGCGGCGTTCCCAGTCCACGTCCCGGGGCGCGAACATGTACGCACCAATCGCCAGCCGCTCTCCCCACCGGGTGAGGGCGCGAAAGAATGGATCGTGCTCACCGTACAGGGGCCCGCGGCGCACCCGCAGGGCGAGAATTCCGACGAACGGGCCGAGGGTGAGGGCTCGCCGTTCGGGATCAAACCGCAGGTGCAGCCGGGTTCCGTGGGGCACATGCAACTGGTTGAGCAGGGCCGGGTCCATGACGACCTGGGGTGGCGCCTGCCCCGGCCGATCGGGGACCACTACAGCCCGCGCCGGCTGGAGCAACGGTCCTGCGCCAAGCTGGATGTCTCCAGCGGCTAGGCCGAGCCGTGCCGCTACCGAGGCGGGCACGTAAACCTCGCGACGGGTGGCATAGGGCGCGGCGCCGATCAAAACGGGGTGCACAACCGTCATGCTGAGGGTGGTCCCCTTTCCCGTGAGAGCTCCCTTGCAAGGGCCGAGCCCCCGCATGGGGGCTCGTGCTCCACCGGCAAGGGTCAGCGGCTGACTTCCTCTTTGAGCTCTTCGTCGGCGCTGGCGTCCAACTCGTCGTCGCCCAGGTCGTCGTCAAACTCGTCATCCAGCTCGCTGTCCATGATCTCCCACAATTCAAGGGTCTTCTTGTCGTCACCGCCGGAGCCGACGCCCGCGTACACGGGTACCCACAGCGTCGTTTCACCGATGACCTCCGCCGCGTACCCGTCCTCTACCAGCACCTGAACGACGCCGTCCGCGTCCAGTGCGATCTCCCGGGCCCTAGGCTGGCGCGTGCACGCCACCCGGCACTCGGGATGGAGCACCGCACCGGCCGAGCCGGTCAGGTACTGCACGGGCAAGTGCTCGTCAAACTCCACTGACTGTACGGCCACCGCTGTGTGGACGCGGCCGCGCCCCGTGTCGCTCCCGTCGCCTGTGCCCGTGTAGGCGTACCAGACGTGGATGTCGTAGGAACCCTGCACCGCGACGGCACCGCCGCTGGTCAAAACCGCCGTCACCCGGTGGTTGGTGATGCGGCAGCCGAGCAGGTCCTCCGGGTGGTATTTCGTCCGGAACCGGTGGGTGCGCACAAAGCCGCGCTTGCCGCGGGCGCAGACCGCCTTGACAAAAATCTCCCGCAAGGCGCTCATGACCTTTCCTCTCTCCTCCTCCTGGCTGGGCCTTGGTGTATGTTATGGAGGCCGGGCGGAGGGTGTTCCGCTTCAGCCGGCCAGCCAGCGCCGCTTCAAATCCACCCGCTCGTTCCAACGGCGTTCTTCGGCGACCATCTGGCGGATCAAGTCGATATGCTGCCGGAACTCCTGGAAGGTGGGCGAGCGCTCCAAGTCGCGCCAGACCTGCAGAAAACAAGGCCGCAAAGCCGGCTTGTCGGCCAGGTAGAAGGCGCGCTGGTTGGGCAACGACAAAAAGACGTTGCGGCGGAGCAAGGGGTAATCGGTAGCTACCACCTTGGCCAGGCAGAGCACCGCCCGCGCGTATTGCGGCGAAATGAGCCAGCTGCCGGGCGTGCGGTACTCGAAACCGCCGTGGGGCTGCGAGCGCCAGTCGCCAAGGAAACCGTAACGGGGACGGCGCAGGCGGGAGCTCTTGGGATTTTCGAGAAAGAGGACCGGTAAGGCTAAGTAGTTGTCCAAGGCCTGGAGCAGGTCGGTGGAGAGGCGAATGTTGCTAAAGTGAACGTGGCCGCCGATGGTGAAACGCCGGAGCGATGTCCCGCCGGCTTCGAAATTGATGCGGTATCCGCGCACGATGCTGGCCGCCCGCGCGATGGCCCGCCGCAAGTTTTCCACCAGCTCCAATGGGTCCGGGCTTGGGTCGGGGCGCACCTCGGCCAGGGGGTAGACCAGCACTCCGTTGCGCATGAAGCAAGCCCGGTCAAGGCCGACGGTCCCAAACCGGGTAAAGAAGCGGGAGGCGCTTACGGTCCGGCCGCTGACGCGGCTGCGCAAGATGAACTCGGGGTCCGCTCCCAAGACCACTTCCCGGCCCGCGCTCTGGCCTGCCGCGGCCGCAGAGGCGTCGGCGACCGCGGCTACATACGTTTCCATGGCATGGGCCCACCGGCGGGCCAGGCGCGCGTCCAGAGCCGGTGAGGGTACGACCCGGACCACGGCCAGTTGGCCGGAGGAGGTTACACCGATGTCCACCGCTCCAAAGTGGAGTCCGAGGGCATAGCACGCCCGCCGTCCCAGGTGGCGAAGGCGGGCCAAAAGGCGAGCCCCTCCCGTGAAGGTAGGGCGCAGGCGTCGTCCCGACCATTGCAACACGGCTAGGGTGCGCAGGTCAAAGGTGTGCACGCGCCAGCGGGGCTCGATCCCCGGCGCGGTGGGGATGTTGTTCAATCGCAGGATGGCCGGCCCGTCAGGACCTGTGGCGTTGAGGATGGCTTCCCGGGCGTTGACGACCCAAAGGCCGTCGTCGCGCCCTTGCACATGGCCCCAGCGAAAGACGCAAGACCAGTCTCCCGGTTCAAAGTCCTGGGCAAAAACAAAGCCGGGCAGGCGCTTGGCAAGGGACGGGTGGGGCGCCCTGTCCCCGATAAGTACGAGGCAGCGCAAAGGGGAGAACCTCCCCGCGTCGGGCGTGGTCGGTGGTACCACAGTATGCGTGACCCATCAGGGATGCAATCGCCCCGGGGCGCAAGGGATCGCCGCACGGGTCAGGAACTTACACGGCGAAGGAGGAGCAGGCGACTTGGACGCGTACGTATTTGGCAACATCAGCCCCTTGGACCATCGTTACCAGATGAGTGACCCGCAGTTGTCGGCGGAGCTGCGCCGCTACTTGTCGGAGGACGCCTTCGTTCGGTATCAGCTGCAGGTCGAGGTGGCGCTGACGGAGGCCCTTGCGGCGCGGGGCATCTGCAGCCCGGAGGTGGCGAAGGCGGTGCGCGCCGCGGCCGCACAAGTTACGCCAGCGGAGGTGTATGAGCGAGAGCTGCAGACCCGGCACAACGTGCGGGCTTTGGTCAACGCCATCCGCGACCGGCTGCCTGAGGAAGCCCGTCCCTATGTGCATTTCACCGCTACGTCGATGGACATCATGGACACGGCCCGGGCGTTGCAGTACCGGGCGGTGACCCACGAGGTGCTCCTGCCGCGGTTGGTGTCCCTGTTGCGTACGTGGATCTCGCTGGCCCGGCGGGAAGCGGAGACCTTGCAGATCGGCCGCACCCACGGGCAGCACGCTGTACCCATCACCTTTGGCTTCGCGGTAGCGGGGTACGTGGCGCGCCTCGGGGAGCGCGTGGAGCGCATCGCGGCCGCTGCCGCCAACCTGCGCGGCAAGATGGCGGGCGCCGTCGGCGCCTACAATGCCGCGTCTCTCTTCTTCCCAGACCCCGACGCCTTTGAACGGGAAGTGCTGGCGCGGTTGGGCCTCGAGCCCGGCGAGCACGCGACGCAGATCGTGGCGCCCGAGTACGTCACCGACTACGTGCACTCCTTGATCAGCTGCTTTGGGGTGCTCGCTAACTTTGCCGACGACCTGCGGCATCTCCAGCGTAGCGAGATCGGGGAAACCGGGGAAGCGTTTGACCCGCAACAGGTGGGTTCGTCCACTATGCCCCACAAGCGCAATCCGTGGAACTTCGAGCATGTTAAAAGCCTGTGGAAAACCTTTATGCCCCGCATGATGACCGTGTATATGGACCAGATCTCCGAACACCAACGGGATCTAACCAACTCTGCCTCAGGCCGCTTTGTGGTGGAGATTATCGCCGGACTGGCGCTGGCCGCGGCGCGGCTCGACCGCGAGTCGCAGCGGCTCGTCGTGGACCGCGCGGCCATGGCGCGCAATTTTGCTCAAAGCCGCGCGACCATTATCGCCGAACCGTTGTACATCATGCTCGCCAGCGCGGGCCATCCGGATGCCCATGAGGCCGTGCGCCGTCTGACACTTGAGGCGGAACGGCTGGGACGGCCGTTGCCGGAGCTGGTGCAGGAACGTGCCGAGCTTCAGCCTTATCTGGAGAGGCTGACGCCTCAGCAGCGGGCCGTGTTGTCGGAGCCCGAACGGTACGTAGGTCTGGCAGCTCACAAAGCCCGGTCCTTGTGCGACCGGTGGGAGGAGCGGCTTGGTCGGCTTGAAGCGAACAAAATGTGAAGCGGAAGAGAAAATGTACGGAAATTAGGTTGTCATCCTGCCTCTCGTCTGCTACTATGGGGGTGGAATTGGACGAAAAGCCGAACGATGGGCGAGGCGGCGGGAGGCTATGTTCATGTGCGGGGAAGGGGCAACCGCAGGATCCATCCTCCACCAGGGGAAGGCCAAGACAGTTTACGCGACGGATCGCGCCGACCAGGTGCTGATCGTTTTCCGGGATGACATTACCGCCGGAAACGGACAGAAACGGGCGGAGATACCCGGCAAAGGGAGTTTGACCAGCCGGATCTCCGCCCTTCTATTTCGGGAGCTGGAGCGGGCCGGCGTCGCAACTCACTTTCTTGAGGAACGCGGGCCTGCGGGCCTGCTCGCCAGGGCGGCGCGCATCGTGCCGTTGGAAGTGGTAGTGCGCAATCGGGCGGCCGGGAGCCTCAGCCAGAGGCTGGGCTTGCCCGAAGGCGAGCCGTTGCCGAGGCCCATCGTCGAGCACTACTACAAGCGTGACGACTTGGGCGACCCGCTCGTCAACCGGGACCACATCCGGGCCTTGGGTCTCGCTTCCGACGACGTCGTGGACCGGATGGAGGCCATCGCCCTCCGGGTCAATGATATTTTGACCGCCCGCTTGGCCGCGGCCCGACTCGTGCTGGTCGACTTCAAGTTGGAGTTTGGGCTGGCGGGGGACGCGCTGGTGGTCGCCGACGAGTTGTCGCCGGACACCATGCGGGTTTGGGACGCCGAGAGCGGCCGACGGCTGGACAAGGACCGCTTCCGCCGCGACTGGGGCGGCGTGTTGGAAGGCTACGAAGAAATTTGGCAGCGCCTTTCGGAGAGTCCATTCACCGGTAACGCCGCTTGCGGTGCGGGGGCGGATGAAACCGGCGCTCCCCGCACGTTCACGACCTGGGTGCGCATCATGCCTAAGGAAGGCATGCTGGACCCACAAGGCAAGGCCGTTCGCGACGGGTTGCGTGCCTTGGGTTTTACAGGCGTGGCCGACGTGCGGGTCGGGAAAATGGTGCAACTGGTGCTCACCGCCACCTCGGAAGCCCAAGCGCGAGACGACGCCCGCTCCATGGCCAAGCGCCTGCTGGCCAATCCGGTCATCGAAGATTTCTCCGTCCACGTCGCCTCACCGGGGGAGGGATCCCGGTGAAGTGGGCCGTGGCCGTGTTCCCGGGTTCCAACTGTGACCGGGACGCCTACCGGGCGGTGGCCGACGTCCTGGGCGACCAGGCGGTCTACGTTCGTCATGACGCGTCCAGCCTGTTGGGCGCCGACGCGGTGATCCTCCCGGGCGGCTTCTCGTATGGGGACTACCTGCGGCCGGGAGCGCTGGCTCGCTTTGCGCCTGTGATGGAAGCGGTGCGCAGTTTTGCCGAGGCCGGCGGTCCCGTGCTCGGCATCTGCAATGGGTTTCAAATTTTGTGCGAGGCCGGGCTCTTGCCTGGTGCGCTGCTCCGCAATGCGGGTCAGCGTTTCCGTTGCCAGCCGGTCTGCCTGCGGGTGGAAAACTCCCACACTCCGTTTACCGGCCGCTTTCATGCCGGTCAGGTGATCCGGATGCCCATCGCCCACGGCGAGGGCAATTACTTCGCCCCGCCGGAGGTCCTGGACGAGCTGGAGCAACAGGGACGTATCGTGTTTCGCTACTGTGATCCAGATGGCCGGGCAACCCCGGCAGCCAACCCCAACGGTTCGGCCCGCAACATCGCCGGCATCTGCAACGCCCGCGGCAACGTGGTCGGGTTGATGCCGCACCCAGAACGGGCCGTCGAGCCGTTCATGGTCAGCACCGACGGGCTCGCTTTGCTGGCCGCGGTGCGTGATTGGCTACAGGCGACGTCGACGTCGCCGCCCGACGGAAACAGCGCGACGGGAGGTGTCCAAGGAGCATGCTGACGCAGGCTTCGTGGCGGGCCATGGGGCTCAAGGACGAGGAATACCGGCGCATCGTGGAGCTGTTAGGTCGCGAGCCCAACCGCACCGAGTTGGGGATGTTTGCGGTTTTGTGGTCCGAACATTGTGCCTACAAGCATTCCAAGCGGCTGTTGAAGCGGTTTCCCACCCAGGGCGAGGCCGTGGTGGTGGGGCCTGGCGAAAACGCCGGGGTTATCGACGTGGGGGCGGGCGACACGCTGGTGGCTTTTCGCTGTGAATCCCACAATCGCCCGTCCGCCGTGGAGCCGTACCAAGGCGCGGCCACCGGCGTCGGCGGCATCCTGCGGGACGTTTTGGCCATGGGTGCCCGGCCCATCGCACTGCTGGATTCCCTGCGCTTTGGCCTGCTCGATGACGAGCGGGTGCGCCACTTGTTCGCCGGCGTCGTGGCCGGCATCAGCGGGTACGGCAACAGCGTCGGCGTGCCGACCGTCGGCGGCGAGATCCAGTTTGACTCCGGCTACCGCCACAACCCCCTGGTGAACGTCATGTGCGTCGGCCTGTTGCCCCGCCGGCGCCTCACGCGAGCCGTGGCAGCCGGGCCGGGCAACGCCGTGGTCTACGTCGGTTCGGCTACGGGCCGGGACGGCATCCACGGCGCCACCTTCGCCTCCGATCAATTGGGGCGTGAAACCGAGTCCAAGCGCCCGTCGGTGCAGATCGGCGACCCGTTTGCCGAAAAGCTCCTAATCGAGGCATGTTTAGAGCTCGTCGAACAAGGGTTTGTCGTCGGCATCCAGGACATGGGCGCCGCCGGGTTGACGTCCTCCTGCGCTGAAACGGCCGCCCGGGGCGGTTGCGGTGTCGAGATCGATCTGGACTTGGTACCCCAGCGGGAGGAAGGCATGGACGCTTACGAGCTCATGCTGTCCGAGTCGCAGGAGCGGATGCTGGTCATCGTCCGACAAGGTTACGAAGAGCACGTGCATGCCATCTGCCGCCGGCACGGGGTTCCTAGTGTGACCATCGGCACCGTCATCGCGGAGCCCGTGCTGCGGGTGCGTCACCGGGGCCAGGTGGCGGCAGAGGTGCCGGTTCACGCCTTGACGAGTCAGGCGCCGGTGTATGACCCGCCGGCGGAGCGTCCCGCCGATTTGGACGAGCGGCAAAGCCTCGATTTGGCGGCGTTGCCCGAACCGGAGGACTATAACGCGGTGCTCCTGCGATTACTGGGGAGTCCGACCATCGCCGAAAAGGCGTGGGCGTTCACCCAGTACGACTACGAAGTGGGGGCGGGCACGGTGTTGGGACCGGGGCGCGCGGACGCGGCGGTCGTCCGCATCCCCGGTACCCGCCGGGGCATTGCTCTCAAGATGGACGGCAATGCCCGCTATTGCCTGCTGGACCCCCTGACAGGAGGCATGATCGCGGTGGCCGAAGCGGCCCGCAACGTGGTCTGCAGTGGCGGCCGGCCGGTGGCGATCACCAACTGCCTCAACTTCGGCAGTCCCGAGAAGCCGGAGGTGTTTTGGACGCTGAAGGAAGCGGTGGAGGGCATGAGCCGGGCCTGCGAAGCCCTCGGAACGCCTGTCACCGGCGGCAACGTCAGCCTCTACAACGAACACGACGGGACGCCCATCCCGCCGACACCGATCGTGGGCGTGGTCGGCATCGTGGACGACTTGAAGCGGGTCGTTGGCATGGGCTTCCCGGGGGAGGGCCTGCTGGTCGCGCTCATCGGGGAAACCCGCGAGGAGCTAGGCGGTACCGAATACTTGGCCGTCATCCACGGGCTCGTGCGCGGCTTGCCGCCGCGGCTTGACCTGGACCTGGAGCGCCGCGTCCAGGCGGTGTGCGGGGAAGCGATCGCGCAGGGGCTCATCGAATCCGCACACGACTGTGCCGACGGCGGACTGGCCGTCGCACTGGCCGAATGCTGCCTAGCCGGCGGCGTCGGGGTGCGGGTGCAGCTCGCCTTTGCCGGGCGCACGGACGCCTTGCTGTTTGGCGAAACCCAGTCACGCATCGTTGTGTCGCTCAAGGAAGAGCACTGGCTGGCCCTGCAGCAGCTCGCGGACGCGGCGGGTGTCCCGCTGGTGCGCCTCGGCCGCACGGCTGGGCGGGAACTCGTCATCGCGGTCAACGGCGCCACCGTCATCGACGTGCCGTTGTCCGCCATGGACGAGGCTTGGCGGGGCTCCATTCCCGCAGCCATGGGCGCGGGAGGGGAGGCGTGACCGATGTGCGGCGTCATCGGGGTACTGGGACCCCCGGGTTCCCGGGCAGCGGACCTCCTTTACCTAGGCCTTTACGCGCTGCAGCACCGGGGCGAGGAGTCTTGCGGCATGGCCGTATCTGACGGTGGCCGGGTGCATCTCGGCAAAGGGATGGGTCTTGTGCCTGACGTGTTCAACCGGGAACGCCTTGCCGAGCTGCCCGGTCCCATGGGAATCGGGCACGTACGTTACTCGACCACTGGTGCCTCGTACGCGGTCAACGCGCAGCCGCTCCTGGCCTACACCAGCCGGGGGCCTGTAGCCGTGGCCCACAACGGCGACCTGGTGAACGCCCGGGAACTACGGGTCCAGCTCCAGCGCGCGGGGTCCGTCTTTCAAACAACGACCGATTCGGAAGTTATTCTTAACCTGTTTGCCCGTTTCGGCGACGACGACCCAGACACGGCGGCCATGCGCACCATGGCGGCCATCCGCGGTGGGTACGCCGTCGTCATGCTCACGCGGGACAGGCTTCTGGCCTTCCGGGATCCGTACGGCATCCGGCCCCTTTGCTGGGGACGGGCTGGCGACGCGTTCATTATCGCGTCGGAAAGCTGCGCCTTGACGGCTCTCGGGGTGGACGAGGTTCACGAGGTTTTGCCCGGAGAGCTCTTGTCGGTGGACGCGGGCGGCGTGCGCCGGCGCCGGCTGCCCGCGGCGGCTGACGATCGCGCTCCGTGCGCGTTTGAGTACATTTACTTCTCCCGGCCTGATTCCGAGCTCCTGGAACGCAACGTCCACCTGGTGCGCAAAGCCATCGGGAGGAGGCTCTACGAAGAAAGGCCCGTGGAGGCCGATGTCGTCATCGCCGCGCCCGATTCGGGGACGTCGGCCGCGATGGGATTTGCCGAGGCGGCGGGCATCCCGTTCGAGATCGGTCTTGTCAAGAATCGGTACGTTGGGCGCACCTTCATCCATCCTGAAGAGGGCATGCGACACCTGGCCGTCAAGGTCAAGCTCAATCCAAACCGCCAGGTGCTCAAAGGCAAGCGGGTCGTCGTGCTGGACGATTCCATCGTGAGAGGAACCACCTCGCGGCGCACCGTTGCACTAGTGCGCGAAGCGGGGGCGCGCGAGGTGCACATGTACGTGGCGGCGCCGCCGTTTCTGTACCCGTGCTATTACGGCGTCGACATCTCGTCGCGCAAGGAGCTCATCGCCGCCCAAAGGATCCTGGAGGAGATTCGCGACTTTATCGGCGCCGACTCCCTTTATTACCTGAGCGTCGAGGGACTTTGCCAGGCGGTGGGCGTCCGCCCCGAGGGACTGTGCCTCGCCTGCATGACCGGTGTTTATCCTGAACCGGTTCCTGAAGAGGATGTAGCTCACAAGCACGCTCTGGAGGGGATCGAGCACTGTGGGTGAAGAGCTGACGTACAAGGCCAGCGGGGTTGACATTGAGGCCGGCTACCGCGCGGTGGAAAAAATCAAAGACTTGGCCCGGGCGACGTTGGGCCCGGAAGTGCTCCTGCCTCCCGGCGCCTTCGGCGGCGCGTACGTCTTGGGCGACGGTCCCGAGGCGCCGGTCCTGGTTGCAGGTTGCGACGGGGTGGGCACCAAGCTCAAGGTGGCTTTTATGACCGGCCGGCACGACACGATCGGTATTGACGCGGTGGCCTACTGCGTCAACGATATTCTCTGCCACGGTGCCCGGCCTTTGTTCTTCCTTGACTACGTGGCGGTTGGCAAGCTCGACCCCGACCAGGTGGCCGCCATCGTCCGGGGCGTCGCGGCGGGCTGCCGCGAGGCAGGCTGTGCGCTCCTGGGCGGCGAAACCGCGGAAATGCCCGGGTTTTACGCTCCCGGGGAGTACGACATCGCCGGCTTCGCCGTTGGGGTCGTACCGAGAAACCGGCTCATCGACGGCCGCCGCGTGGCCCCGGGGGACGCCATTGTCGGCCTGGCCTCCACCGGGTTGCACAGCAGCGGCTACTCGTTGGTTCGCCGGGTTTTGCTTGAGCGGGCGCGGCTCGAGCTCGACTGCGCCGTTCCCGAGCTGGGCCGGACGCTGGCAGATGAGCTCCTGGAGCCGACCGCCATCTATGTGCGGCCGGTCTTGAGCCTGTGTGAAGCCGTTGACGTGCGAGGAATCGCCAACACTTCGGGCGGAGGCCTGCCTGAAAATTTGCCGCGGGTCATGGCCCCAGGCACTCGCGCCCGGCTGTTTTGGGGCAGCTGGCCGGTGCCACCCATCTTCCGGCTGATCCAGGAGGCGGGGCCGGTGAGCGGTGCGGAGATGCTGCGTACCTTCAATCTCGGTGTCGGCATGGTCGTCATTGTGCCTAGTGATCAAGCGGAAGCCGCCGTCCAACACCTGGCCGAGCACGGCCAGCGGGCATGGATCATCGGCCGGGTGGTGGCCGGCGAGCCGGGCATCGAGGTCGTCGGGTACGGGGATCGGCTATGATCCGGCTCGCGGTGCTGGTGTCGGGGCGGGGGAGCAACCTCGAGGCCATTCTTAAGGCGGTGGCCGCGGGCCGTGTCGCCGCCCAACCGGTGCTGGTAATGTCCGATAACCCGCAAGCCCCGGCTTTGCAGATCGCACGCGACCACCGCGTGCCTGCGCTCGGCGTTTCGCCCCGGGCGTTGGGGGGCCGCGAGGCGTTTTTCCGGTTGGTCGAGGATACGCTGGTCGACGCGAGGGTTGACTTAATTGCGCTGGCGGGGTTTATGCGCCTCTTGCCGTCGAGGCTCGTCGACCGGTTTCGCTGGCGCATCCTCAATGTCCACCCGTCCCTTTTGCCTGCGTTTCCGGGCCTGGATGCGCCGCGGCAGGCGCTGGAGTACGGCGTGCGCGTGACCGGCTGTACCGTGCACTTTGTTGACGAAGGGGTCGATACAGGGCCCATCGTGCTGCAGGCGGCGGTTCCGGTGCTGGCCGATGATACGCCGGAAACGCTGGCCACTCGTATCCGCCGGGAAGAGCACCGGATTTATCCCGAAGCCATCCGGCTGCTTGCCGAGGGACGCCTCGTCGTAGACGGCCGCCGGGTGCGCATTGTTTAGCAGTTGGAACCAGGAGGGCGCAACATGGATTCAGCCAACAGGCGGCGAGCGTTGATCAGTGTTTCGGACAAGCGAGGGGTCGTGGAGTTCGCCCAGGGGCTTGTGGCCCTCGGGTTTGAGATCGTGTCGACAGGCGGTACGGCGGCGGAGCTAGAGCGGCACGTGCCGGTAACGTACGTGTCGGAAGTGACCGGATTTCCCGAGATTTTGGACGGGCGGGTCAAAACGTTGCATCCCGCCGTGCACGGCGGCATTCTCGCGCGCCGCGACCGGCCCGCGCAGATGGAGGCCTTGGGGAAACTGTCCATCGCGCCCATCGACGTGGTGGCGGTCAACTTGTATCCTTTCGTGCAAACGGTGCGCCGGCCGGGATGCACGTTGGAGGAAGCCGTGGAGCAAATAGACATCGGCGGTCCGGCCATGGTGCGGGCGGCCGCGAAAAACCACGCCCACGTCTGGGTGGTCGTCAATCCTGACCGCTACAGCCAAGTCCTGGAAGCGCTCGCCCGCCCCAACGACGAAACCGCGGCGCGGTTGCGCCGGGAACTGGCCCGGGAGGCGTTCGCTCACACAGCGGCCTACGATGCGGCCATCGCTGCCTATCTCGAGGCGCAGCTGGACGCCGGTGGCCAGCCGGTCGCGGCTGAGGTGGAAAGCCCCCGAACCGGCGCTGGCGTGGAGGAGGACGCGGCCGTTGGGCGACTGGAGGGCAGCGGGGCGGTGCTGTTTCCTCCCGTGTGGCGGGCGCCGCTGGTGCTGGCCCAGGGGCTGCGGTACGGGGAAAATCCTCACCAGCCGGCCGCGTTTTACGTGGAGACGCCGCCGGCGCCGGGTACCATCGCCGCGGCTGAACAGCTGCAGGGCAAGGAGTTGTCCTTCAACAACATCCAGGACGCGCATGCCGCCTTGGAGATGGTGCGGGAGTTTGAGCGGCCCGCCGTGGCGGCCGTGAAGCACGCGAATCCATGCGGCCTGGCGCTGGCCGACACCATTGCTGACGCGTTCAGCCGGGCCCGCGACGCGGATCCGGTGTCGATTTTCGGTGGGATCGTGGCCGCCAACCGGACCATTGACGGGGCTGCGGCCGCACTCATGCGGGAGCTCTTCCTCGAAGTGATCATCGCGCCGGACTTCACCGCCAAGGCCCTGGAGATCCTATCCGGACGGCCCAACTTGCGCCTGTTGCGGGTGCAGCCGTGGGCGCCTCCCGGGCCCGCCTTGGATTACAAGCGCGTCGGCGGCGGCCTGCTGGTACAGGAGGCCGACTGGCGCCCCGAGGCTTTGGACCCGGCGCGCGAGCGGGTCGTTACCCGCAGGGCGCCAACTCCGGAGGAATGGGCCCAGCTCGAGTTCGCCTGGAAAGTGGTCAAGCACGTGAAGTCCAACGCCATCGTCCTGGCGCGGGACCACGTCACCATCGGCGTGGGCGCGGGGCAGATGAACCGGGTCACCGCTGCTCGCCTCGCCATCGAACAGGCGGGGGAGCGAGCCCGTGGGGCGGTATTAGCCTCGGAGGCTTTCTTCCCGTTCCCGGATGTGGTGGAGGCGGCCGCCGCGGCGGGGATTACGGCCATCGTACAGCCGGGAGGGTCCCGGCGCGACGCCGACTCTATCGCGGCCGCCGACGCGGCGGGCATCGCCATGGTGTTCACCGGGAGACGCCATTTTCGTCACTAGGTCTAGCCGTCCTCGGGGAACGGGCAACGAGTCGGCAGGCGAAGGGGAGGTCGGCATGCGCGTTTTGATCGTCGGACAGGGAGCCCGCGAACACGCCTTGGCGTGGGCGGTCGCTCAAAGCCCGCGGTTGGAGCGGCTCTATTGCTCGCCCGGCAACGCCGGTATCGCCCAGGTGGGCGAGTGCGTTGGCGT
>LZRQ01000075.1 GCA_002159155.1 Firmicutes bacterium ZCTH02-B6 | reverse complement strand
GACCGTATGGAGCAGATTCCCGGCGGGTGTCGTCAGCCGCTCCCGCACATAGGCCACGGCCCGCCTTGCTGCGGCAAGCCATAGCGGTTCGTTCAACGCGGCCGCGGCCTTGGCCAAGGCGGAAATCAGCAGCGCGTTCCAATCGACCAGCACCTTGTCGTCCCGCTGGGGCCGCACCCGCGTTTCCCGTGCGGCGAATAACCGCTCCCGGGCCGCTTGCAGCTTTTGCCGCACGTCATTCTCATCCATGCTCCGGATGCTTGCGATCTCGCTGGGCTCCATGGCTACGTGCAACACGCTGGCGCCGTCTTCGAAGTTCCCCTCGTCGGTTACGCCGTAGGCCAGGCAAAACAACCCTGCCAGCGGCTCTCCAAGGGCCTCCCTCACCTCAGCGGGACGCCATACGAAAAACCGCCCCTCCTCACCCTCGCTGTCGGCATCCTGGGACGAATAGAACCCGCCAGCAGGATCCGTCATCTCCCGGAGGATGTAGGCGAGCGTTTCCCGCACCACTTGCTCATACAAGGGCCGCCCCGTCCGCTGCCACGCTTCCAGGTACAGCACAGCCAAAAGCCCATTATCGTACAGCATCTTCTCGAAATGGGGAACCCGCCAAAAGCGATCGACCGAGTACCGGTGAAAGCCGCCGCCGAGCTGATCGTAGATCCCCCCTTTGGCCATGCGTTCAAGGGTGAGATCCACGATGGCCAGCGCTTCGTCATCCTCTTCCAGATACCCCCAGCGCTGCAGGAGCTGCAGGTTGGGCACGACGGGGAACTTGGGCGCGCCACCGAAACCGCCCCAGGCGCGGTCCGCGGTCGCCAGGAGCCGCTCGACACCTTGGCGGACCAGGTCGCGGCCGGGCACGGAGCGGGTTCCGGTCCGGCCAAGCTGGTTGGCCTTCCCCAACGCTTGCGCCACTTCGGCGGCCACCCGCTCGATGCGGTCAGGCTCGGCCGCGTACACTTTCTGCAACGTCAACAGCACCCGCTTGAAGCCGGGCCGGCCGTAGCGATCCTCGGGAGGGAAGTAGGTGCCGGCGAAAAATGGCCGCAGATCGGGCGTCAATACCACCGTCAAGGGCCAGCCGCCCTGTCCCGACAGTACCTGGGCCGCGAGCTGATACGTGTGGTCCAGGTCCGGGCGTTCCTCCCGGTCCACCTTGATGTTGACGAAGTGCTCGTTCATGATCGCGGCGATCTCGGGGTCGGTGAAAGACTCCCGTTCCATGACGTGGCACCAGTGACAAGCGCTGTAACCGATGCTGAGCAGGATGGGCTTGTTCTCTCTCCGGGCACGCTCCATGGCCTCTGTGCCCCACGGGTACCAGTCCACCGGGTTGTGGGCGTGCTGGCGCAAGTACGGGCTGCTCTCGTGGATCAGCCGGTTGGTCTTGGGTCTTTCCGTCATTTCTCATCCCTCCTCGCGTGCCCGGCTGTCCCGGCAACCCCGGAAGCGAACCCATTGACAACCCCGCCTGGCCACCCGGTTGGCCGGGCTATACGGCCGGCTAGCCTTGGTCGGAAGCCGCCGTGTCGGCAGCCGGCCCGATCCGGACGTTCCCAAGGCGCTCCAGCACCCGGACAAGTGCCTGGGTGCCGTCGTCGGCGCCGCCGTAAGCTTCGACGCTGGCGAGCAACTGATGGACGAGGCTCGTCCCGGGCAGGGGCAAGTGCATGCGCCCTGCGGCGTCCAGCGCCAGCCGCAGATCCTTTTGTTGTAGGCGCACCATGAAGCCGGGCCGGTAGTCGCCGCGCAAAACTCGGGGCGCCAAATTGTCCAGGGCCCACGAGCCACCCGCACCTGCCCGCACCACGGCCAGCATCTTCTCCAGGTCAACACCGGCCTTCGCGGCAAAGGCGAGCCCTTCGCTCATGGCTAAGAGGTTGAGCCCCACGATTATCTGGTTGCACAACTTGCAAAGCTGTCCCATACCGTGATCGCCCACATGGACGATGTTGCGCCCCATGGCCTCCAGCACTGGCCGGCAGCGCTCCAACACCTCCGCCTTGCCGCCCACCATGATCGATAGGGTGCCCTCGCGGGCCCCCACATCACCGCCGGTCACCGGAGCGTCCAGCATGTCGATTCCCCGCGCCGCAAGCGTTTCGGCCAACCGCCGGGTGACGGCAGGGGAAATGGTGCTCATGTCGATGACGACGGTCCCGGGGCGGGCTCCTTCTATAACACCGTCAGGACCGAGGATGACCTGCTCCACATCGGGCGAGTCGGTGACGATGGTGATGACCACATCGGCTTCCTTGGCCGCGTCCTTGGGCGAACCGGCGCCACGGGCACCTGCGTCCAGGAGCGGTTGCATGCGGCTGGAGGTCCGGTTCCAGACGGTCACATCGAACCCCCGCCGCACAAGATTCAGGGCCATCGACCGCCCCATGATACCAAGGCCGATAAATCCGATGCGGTCTGGTTGAGCTGCTGGCGCCATGAGGCACCCCTCCTTGGGTCTTGGCGACTATCGGTTCTTGGACGCGGGTTTTGTCAAGACGGCCGTAATTCCTGCTCCTGACAGGCGCGGTGGGTCCGTGTTATAACAGGATCGGATTGTCCATCATGCCCTACGCGGCAGCCAAGGAGGTTCCCTCATGGCCGTACCCTTCGCCGCAGCGGCCGCCCGGGCGGCCCAAGCCGTACAACACCTCAACACCCGGCCCGACCAGTTGCGAGCCGTCATTGGCCTCGACGGTTTCGTGGATGAGATCTTGTGGGTCGTGGACCGCCGGACCGACGTGCACAACTTCACGACGGTGGCCACCATCGCCGACTTGGCCAAGCGCATCGCGGCGGCAGCCGGTTTCAGCACCAACATGGAGCTCGTTCCCCACACAATTAAGCTCGGAGGCAACGGCCCCATCATGGCACTGGCCTTGGCCAAGAGCGGCGCGGCGGTGACCTGCATCGGCACCCTTGGGCTGCCGCAGCCGTTGCCGGTTTTCGACGAGCTGGCTCAGCTAGCGGAACTCATCTCGGTCGCAAATCCGGGACGCACGCAGGCCCTGGAGTTTCAAGACGGCAAACTCATGCTCGGGCGGCTGGAGAATCTCTACGGGCTGTCGTGGGAGAGCTTGTTGGAGCATGTGCCCGTCGCTCGCTGGGTCGAACTGTGCGGGCGGGCGCAGCTGTTTGCCATGAACAACTGGACCATGATCCCGGCCATGACCGATATTTGGCGTGGGTTTCTCGCGGACGTGGCGCCGCAGCTGCCGGCCGGACAACGAAGGATCGCCTTCTTCGACCTGGCCGACCCACAAAAGCGGTCCGAAGAGGAGCTTCGCGCGGCTCTCGAGGTGCTGGGCGGGTTTCGCCCGTACTTTACCACCTACCTGGGGCTCAACCGCAAGGAAGCCGCTGAAGTCGGCCGCGCCCTCGGGGTCGCCAGTCAGACCGAGCCGGGTGCACCCCTTGAGGAAGCGACTCGGGCCATCGCCGCTGCGCTGGACGTCGACGGCGTCATCATCCACCCGACGGACCGGGCCTCCGCCTGTGTCGGCGGCGAGTACGTCGAGGTCGAGGGGCCATACACCCCAACGCCGAAACTGACCACAGGGGCCGGTGACAACTTCAATGCCGGCTGCTGTCTCGGCCTTGCCCTGGGACTGGACATCCAGGACGCGCTCGCCCTGGGCGTTGGCACTTCGGGCTGGTACGTGCGGCACGGGGCCAGCCCATCGTTCCCCGAGCTCCTGAAATTTTTGGCTTCGCCCGCCGTGTAACTAGCCAGCAAGAGAGGCGCCGACGACGGGTAGGCGCCTCTTTCCTTCATCCGGCTCGCCAGCAGCTACCAGGACCCCATCGACCTGCGGGCTCACGACACCCGGCGTTTCTTGCCCCGCCGCCGGGTGGGTGCGGCCTGGGCAGGCACGGGTGCGGTCAGCTGCTCCAGCACTTGCCCTGTCATCTCGTGCAGCTCTTGGAATCGGGCAATGAGCTCATCGCGCTGCACCTGCGAGAGAAATCGGGCGGAGAGGTGCTGCATGCGCTTGATCATCGCGGTCGAACGGTCCACCGCCCGCACCAGTTGCCGCAGATTGTGTTCATCAGGCGCTACCTCTGGAGAAGCGTCGCCCTCGCCGGGCTCGTCCAGATTGGGTCGAACCGCGCGCACCGCATCACGGATGGACAAATTCCGGTGTTCGCGCACCAGGCGCGCGACTTCACGTGTCTCTGCCTTGCTCAGATGGTAAAGCAACACCGCGTCCAGCAGCGCCTTGACCAGGCCAGGCGCCCCCATCCGCGCGGCCAGCGCCCGAGCTTCTGCCACATGTGACACCGTCAACGGCGAATCCCCGCCGTTGAAATTGTCCACGACGGCGCGCTGGTACCGCTCGTCCACCTGCAGCAGATCCAACCAGTCGGTGATCGTCGTCCGGGGAATGCCCAGCTTTTGGGCGGCCGCACGCTTGGAAAGCCCCGCCGCGTCCATGTACGCCTTCACGGCCATAGCTTTCTCCAGCGGGTTCAAGTCTTCCCGTTGCAAGTTTTCCACCAGCTGAACCTGGAGAGCGGGAGCGTTCCCCTCGAGGATCAGGACGGGGACGGTCTCAAGGCCCATGGCTGCTGCCGCGAGCAGCCGCCGGTAACCGGCAACCAACTGGTAGTCCCCGTCATCACGGCGGCGTACTAATAGGGGATGGAGCAAGCCGACCTCCGCGATGGAACGGCCCAGAGACGCGACGCTGTCCAGGCTGCGCAAGCCGCGCGCTTGGTTGGGGTCCTGGCGGACGCGCTCGATGGGTACCATTACCAGCTCCATGTGTTTGTCCCCCCCGCACATGGCCGCTCGTCCCCGTTAAGCAAGCCTATACTGGATTCCACACGGGCGTCGTCTTTCCTTCCGCGGACACTTTGTGGTATACTGCAGCAGAATCCGGCAACGGACCCGTGATGTGGCTTCGCCACCAGCTGAAGGAGTGAGCACGATGCCCGGCGCCAGCCTGGGAGAACGCATCCGCCGTACCCGCGTGGAGCTAGGAATTTCCGGGACTAAGCTGGCCAAAATGATCGGCAAGTCCCAGCCCTACATCTCCGACCTCGAACGCGGCCAGCGGACTCCATCACTGCGGACCCTGCAAGCTCTGGCCGACGCGCTGGGTAAACCGGTAACGTTCTTTCTTTGCGATGACGAAGAGGAAGAAAAGCAGGTGCCCAGCACCCTGCCGATGAGCCGGGTGCTGCAGCTGAAGCGGGCGTTTGCCGAGCGCATCGCCGATCAGCTCCTGGCGTCCAACGTTGTCGAACGCCACGGCGGCTCCCACCGCCAAGAACTCGTCCTCTTCTTGGAGCAAGCCATTGAAAACGCCTATTACGACGTCCTGCTGGAGTCCGGGGACCGGCAGGAAAACCGGCTCGCATCGTTACGCTGACAACTCGGGCGCCGTACGGTCAACGCCGCACGGCGCCCCTCCTTTTCAGCCGTTGCCCGACCCCCCCGCCGTCAGCGGGTCGGCGTCAGAGACAGGCCAAGCGCCTGAGTCTCCCGGTCCACCTCGACGTAGAACTGCGTCCCGACCGGAACCACGTGCTCCTGGCCCTGCACAAACAAGCCACCGACAAGGCCGACCGGCCCCAGCAAAATGACGCCTGCCATGCTGGCCGCCACCGCCAGCTCCTGGTTTTGCTGGGCGGCGCGGGTGGACACGTTGAGTTGGACGCGGGTGCCGTCGATCGCCGGTACCGTACCCCAGTTGACCTCGACCCGGCCCGACTGGCCAAAGCGTCCGGCCGACTGCACCGCCGTAATCTCGCCCTCGCCTTCGGCACCCGCCGGGATGACGACCCGGTCATCGATCATGACGTCGTCGACGACCCGATACCGCACCCGCTGCCCGACACGGCTCGTGCCGGAGTTGATCTCCGTCAGCAGGTGGATCTTGACCAGCGTCTCCTTGGGCACCGTCACCTGCCGCACATTGAGCTCCCCGGAGGGCCACACCATCTCCACCAGCGACCGCACCCTCTCGGCGAGCGGCAACTGTTGAGTAGTGCCCAGCACGCTGCGCTCCAGGTCCTCGAGCCGCCTGGAAACCGGCACACCGATGTTCATCCGTTGGAAGACCAAGTATTCGACCACGTTGAGCTGCAGGCCGATAGAGTAGGGCCCACCAATACCGACCAGATACCCGTACACGTCCTGAATCCGCACCAACAGCGGCCCGGTCTGGGTTTCGCCGTAGACGTCCCGTTCAACCCGCGACACTCGCTCGATCAGTGACCCCGCCTGTTCCGAGCCATAAATGGCCCGCTCCGCTGCTGCCAGCATACCCGGCAACGACGCCTCCTGAGCCGGCGCGACCGGCGCCAGCGCCAGCAGCAACAGTGCAGCCACAAAAGCGGCCGCCAACCTCTTGATCATTCACCCATGACCTCCCCGTCCGTCGTCTCCCCGGCCCCCAAATGTTTGCCGGCCTCAACCGATGGTTAAAAGCGAATCGTGATCTCTGCGGTCGTTACGTTCTGGCTGTCTTTATCCGTAAAGTCGATCAGCTGGTAGCCCAGGCGGAGGGCAGCTTCTGGACTGAGCGTGTAGCGGAGCCCGAGGCTCGTGGTACGCTGGGTGCCGTCCTCCGAGTCCTGAAAGGCGATGGCAGCCCGGGCTTCCGCATTGTCCAGGAGCCGGAAGTCAAAGCCGGCCACGGTCAACGTGGTGACGGAGATGCCAGTAGTGTCCGGCCGCGGCTGTCCCTCGTAGGCGAGTCCGAGGTGAACGGCACCTTGGGCCACGGGCACGTTCACGTCCACGGATGCCCGTGACCGCGCCTGCCGCAAGTCGGCGAGGCTGACCGACTGCCACTGGGCGCGAACCTGTGGCGACTGACCGTCCCCGTACTCGAGCGCCCACGACGTCACGTGCTCCACCTCGGCGCCGGCTTCTGGATCTCGCAACCGCTGCACCACGTCGCGCCCGGTGATCAGCCGCACGTCGCCGAGGGGAACCGTGAGGCCGACCCCCATCGACTCGCCTGCACTGTCCTCGGACAAGCCGGCGCCAAAGCCCGGCTCCACGCTACGCAGGCGTCCGTCCACCGAGACGTCGCCTAGCCGCACGCTCGCGCCGACCGTCGTCATCCCGGCTTCCCCATCCCAGCTGCTGCGCAATGCGCGCTCGCCACGGAGAGACAAGAAGGGCGTCACCGGCACAACACCGGCAACCCCTGTCCACGTCTCCGTGATGCCACGCAACAAGGATGCCTCCCTGGCCCCGCTCGGCCCGCCAAGCAACGGCGTTCCAGGCAGTACATAATCGGAAAGAAACAGCGTCCCCGGTGCCTCGGCGTCCGCTCGGCGCTCCCAAGCCTCGACTTGCGCGGCACCCCCTGGCGGTCCCACAGCCCCTTCGACGCGGAGAACGGCCGCCTGGGGATCCCGTTCCAAGACAGCGGTCCACCGTCCGTACCCCAGCATGACAAGCTCCGGCTCGAACTCGTGAACAACGCTGCCCAAGACCTCCCGCAACGCCGGCGACAACGGTCGCTCGGGATTGGCCTGGTTGTAGCCAAGCCAAAGCTCGGACACATCCATGGTTTCACCCGGGGCGAGGGATGCCTGCTCGGAGAGGCGCTCGAGCGCCTTCACCACCGAAAGGGCCACCTCATACCGGGTCAGCCGCCGGTTGAGCCCAAAGAAGCCGCTGGGGTAGCCGTCCACCAGACCCGCTTCGCTCAGTTGCTCCAACGCATCGTACGCCCAGTGCCCCGCAGGCACATCCGAAAAGGGGCCCGCAGCAGCCGTCACGGTCGACGCGATCCCGCTAACCACCAAAAGCAGCCCAAGCACCAGCGCTAGGATACGCTGCAGGACTCGGGACCTTGCCGACCACCGCACCGCGAACCCCTCCTTTCTGGAAACATTTGTACACAACGACGTTCTTTCGTCGTGCCGGATCATTTCTCCACCCTTTTTGCCGAACCCTCTCCCGTTCCCGACCGGTAGGCGGAAAGGAATCGTTCGGCAAGCTCCACGGCAACAAAGTCGTCGTACGGCTCTGGCGGCACCTGCAAGCTCGTCGGCAACCACCGGCGCCAACCTCGCGGCGGCTTGGCGCGCCAGTAGCGTTGCCGCCCCAGTTCGCTACTCCTATCCTCGTTTACCACCTTCACCGCCTCGTCGGGTACTCCGAGCGCCCGCAAAGTGCTACGCACGTCACCCGACGCCGTGCGGTGCCCCACGACGAAAGCCGCAACCGGATGCCGAATCTCGGATAGCCTGCCTGCCAACTCCTGCACCGGCACGACGGATTGGTTCAACACCTGGCCGTCCAGCGTGACCACGGCGAGCCCGCACTTTTCCCGGCCCGGGTCAATGGCGACAACGACCTCATCCACCCCCGCCACCCCCGTCGCCGTCTCTACCCACAGTCAACCACATTTCCCGCCAATTAGCAAACCCCCGGGGAACATCGTTCCCCGGGGGTCTGCTTGCGTCCACTACCCAGCGCGTGTGACCGGATTAGAACTTAACGCCGAACCCGGCCTTGATGCTGGAGTAGTAATAGTTTTCGCTCGCGTCGGCGTTGTTGTCGGACTGGCCCCACTTGCCGTTGAGCGTGAAATCGATCGACTCAGCGATCGGGTACGTCACGTCGAGCGAGGCCATCTGGTCGACGGCGTCCAGCTTACCAGCGCCGTCCTTGCCGCGGCCCGTGACCACCTTGTACGAGGCGTCCCAGGTCGCGCCCAGGAGCTCCCGCTTCAAGCCCAAGGTCCAGGTGTTCTTCGGGCTCGCGGCATAGGTGCCGCCCACCATCGCCTTGTACTCATAGCCGTACCCGATGCTGACGTCGGTGCCGGCCAGGTTGAGCGTGTAGTCCAGCCCTGCGTTGGTGGTGTGCACCGTGATGTCCCGCTCAGCGTCGTTGTCCGTGTCTACCCGCTCCTGCGTGTAGCCGGCGCTCAACGTAAGGGCATCGGTAGCGGCGAACTTCGCACTCACTGCCGCCACGTCACGATAGTAGATCTGGTACCCACCGGCGTCGTCCTTCCAGTCGCCACCGCTCGCGGTCCACCAGTTCCACCGCTCGGGCTCGGTCCACTTGTCATCCTTGATCGGATTGGTCTCCGTCTTGACGCTGGCGCTCAGGCTGATGGCGTCGGTGAGCGCATAGTCGTTGACGGCGAGACCCAACGCCGTGTGGCTCTGGCTGTCCCAGCCCAAGGTCCAGTTGGTCAACCGAGCGTTGGCATACGCAGCGGTAAACGTTACCGGCAGGCCGAGCTGGAACTCCCGGCTCAGATCAACCCGGACGGCCTGAGTCTCCCGATCATGGTCGCGGGTGTCGCTGTAGGCCTGGGCGCCCAACTTGAAGCCGAGCAGACCGAGATCCTTGAAGCCGCCACGCACCCAATCGGTCCAGTCGTTGTTCGGGTTGGAGATCTCCCGGTTGTGGAGACCCTTCTCCGCGAACGCCGTCAAGCCCCAGATGGGCGCCTCAGCGGACAGGACGTACCGCCGCTGATCGGGCAGCAGGTCATCGTCGTCCTCGTCCAAGAGCTTGCCCATGTGCGGCAAGTCCGCGGCCTTCGGATCAGCCGGGTTCGACGGTGCGAAGGCCTCGTCCACCATGCGGTAGTTGAAGCCAAGATCGACGACGCCGATCGAGGTGCTCAGGTCGACGTCGACGGCCGGGTTCTCCTTATACAGCGCGTAGATAGCATCGTACTTGATCCCGCCGGTCTCGCCGTAGGCCTGCACCGAGCCGACCCGCTCGGCACCCGTCCACCACAGGTAGTTGGCGCGCACGTTCAGGCCGTCGGCCAGCGGCAAACCAGCAGTGATCCCGTACAGATTGTTCGTGCCGTCGAGTCGGGCCACGATGACGCGGCTGTTGAGGCTGCCGACCTGGGTCTCGATGATGCCGCCCCGGCGGTCGGCGGAAGCAACCTTGGCGCCGTAAGTGTCGGCATCCAGCGTGTACTTGTTGAAGCCTTCAGCCAGCTGAGCGCCGGTCACGCCGCCGAAGTACGCCATGCGCAGCATACCGGGGGTAGTAACCTTCACGAACATATCGCTCAGGCTGTAGCTCGAGGCAAACAACGAGGACTTGGCCGTCACGCCGCCCTCAACGTTGACGCCCTCGACCGGCTGGAAGGCAGCCTTCAGGGCCACCGTCAGGTCGAGCGCATTCCGGTCCTTGATCGTGTCGCTGTCGGTATCACGCGGATCCACCTTGACTCCATCGGTCGAGGTGTGAGTCAGCTCATAGTCGACCTTCAGCTCGCCGCCGAGCGCCGGACGCTGCGCCAGCACGGCCACCTGGTCCTCAAGCTCCTCGACCCGAGCCAGAGCCCGCTCAGCCGTCAGGCGAGCCCGATAGGCCTGCTGATCAGCCCGCTGCGCCCGCTCCATAGCCCGAAGCGCCTCGCTGCGAGCCTGCTCGCCCTGGGAAGCGGCATCAGACAAAGCCCGGGACGCCATGTCATAAGCCTCCTGGGCCGCGGCAGCCGCCTCGCGGGCATCAGTGTAAGCCATCTGCGCAATCCGCTCGGCCCGATCGGCCGCCTCCAGCGCCTGGTTAGCCATGGCGCTGGCCCGCTCGGCCGCGAGGCGCGCCCGGTAAGCCCGATCCGCGGCGCTGTCGGCATCGCCCTGCACGCCGGTAGCCAGGGCCAGGGCCTCGAGGATTTCCTCATCGCTCGCGCCCGACGCCTTCAGCCGCTCATACAGGTCCCAAGCCCAATCCGCCTTGGCCTGGGCCTCGGCAGCCGCATCCTCCGCCGCCTGGGCCGCCGCATTGGCCGCCTCGGCCACACCCCGGGCCGTCTCAGCCATGCTGCGGATTTCGGCCAGCTGCTGCTCCACAGCGGTCAGGCGCACATTCACATTCTCAAACAGCCGCTCCAGCTCCGCCACCCGCACGCCGAGCAGCGAGAGCTCACCGGCGAACTCCTCGGCCAGGCGCACCGTCGCACCCGCCACCTGCGCGGCCCGCTCCGGGTCGCTCACCAGCTCGAGGATAGCCCGCTCCATCTCAGGCGTCAGGCGAATCGAGGCACCGACCGTCCCGTCAGGCAGGACGACTTCCTCAACGCTCGCCAGGGCGCCGATGCGGGCATCGATCTTCTGATCCAAGAGCGCCTCAAAGCGCGCCAAGATGCGAGCAAACACCATCGCCATCTCATAGCGAGTGAAGGTGCGCTCGCCGCCAAAGGTCCCGTCCGGATAACCCTCAACCAGGCCGGCCGCCGCCAGCGTCTCGACGGCGTCATACGCCCAGTGGTCGAGAGGGACATCGCGGAACGGATTCGCCTGGCCAAACGCGGGCACCGCGACGGCCCAAGCCATCACGACAGCCAGGGTCAGGGCCAGTCCCTTCTTGGTCATAACCGTTCCCCCTCATCGTTTCATCCAACTCGGGTTCCCCGCTGTAGACACCACGCCGGACGATGAGTTCCCCGCCCCCCGGCATCACCCGCGCCGTGAGTCTCCCTGTTTCCTCACCCGGGCCCAGTCGAGCCGGTCGCTCATCCTCCGGCCGCCTCCCCCCGCCGGCGCGTTGCGGTCGTGGACAAAACGCCGCTCCACCTCCTCCCGGTCCACCCGCGACGGCTTGCGGAGGGTCAAACAGTCAGAGAAACCCTGAATCGCTTGTTTCGAGGCGGCCCAGCGAAATCCTGCTTCACGTGGAAAGTTTCGTCATGAGAAAACAGCGTAGCGATGCGACTTTGGTTGGAATTCCCATCTTGCCTTAGGCTGAAGGATCGTAGCGGGAAGGGAAGCTGGGTCTGAGTCGAAAAACGTCATCCGGCCGACTCAACTTCTAGGCGAATCCGCAGCGGCCACTGGGTGTTGTAGGTGTCCTCGGCCGCCACGGCCCTTACTCTAACCGGCCCGCCCAGCTGCTCCACGCGGCTGATGGCGTCCACAAATTCTTGCAGGCTGACGCCTTCCGACACAAACCCGCTTTCGTCGGTGAGCATGCCGCGGGCGATGGCCGCATCGTAAACCGACTGCAGCAGCCGGAAGAGCTCATCCCGGACCAGGCCGCTGGCCTGCCCTTCGACCACGGTTTCGGCGATGGTCTCTCCCTGCCGGTAGATGAGCTGTTCCTCGATTAAAGCGAAATCCACGGTGAGCGGCTCGCCCACAGTCGTGTTGTAGAGCGAGACGACCCGTACCACCCACCGCTGCGGTGAGGCGGCCAAGATGCGGGCGGCACCCTCAAAGACCCCGTCTGGGAGCTGGAGCGCCGTGGGCGGCTGCGCGCCCGGCAGCCGGGCACCCCGCTGCACGGCCAAGAGATCCGCCCGTTCCAGCAGCTCCAGGAGCTGTTCCTCCACCTCAGTCAGCGAAGCGCCCCCGTCCAGCACCGTAGCCAAGACGATATCGCCCGCTTGGAAGGAAAGTTCTCCGCCGCGCACAATGTCGAGCTGCAGGTTGGCCGCTCGGATCTGGGCTTCCAGAACTTCGATCTCCGCCTCCATCTCGGCAATGCGCCCCTGCATCTCTTCGATGCGCCGCTGCAGTTCCTCGCCGATTTGCTGCAAGTTGCTGACCCGCTGGCGGGTGAACTCCAAGTTGTCCTGCGCGTCCTGCAGGGCAGCTACAGCCTGCTCGTACTCGGTCCCGATGCGCTGCAGACGCTCCTCCACTACGGCCAGTTCCTGGGTGGCGGCGTCCCGCTGGGCCTGCGTGCGTTCGAGCTCCGCCCGCTGGCGGGCCAGCTCCTCCACCACGCCCTCGTACTGTAGCCTCGTGGTAACTAGGGCCTCCTGGATTTCCCGCATGCGAAAGAGGGCCGTCCGCACCTCTTCGGACGCGATGGTAAGCACCGCAAGGCTGGCTCCGACGATGAGGATGCCGGTGGCCACGGTGATGATGACGGAAGTGTGCTTGGGACGCAGGCCAAAGAGGGTCAGCCGCTTGCGGCCGACGCGCATGCCGACCCGATCGCCGAGGTAGGCGATGATGCCGCCGAGCAGGATGAGGATTACGATCAGGGGCAACCCGTACACGCGCAGTACACCCCCTCAAGGCCGCGTCAACGCCGTCCGGCGGCCCACATGAGCCCGACGCCCGCCGCACCCAGGACACCGTTTTGCAGCCAAGCACCCATCGCAGGGGGTAGCTGCCCTCCCTGCGCCAGTGCGGTGCCGAGGGTCATCAGCACGTAGTAAACGAGGATGACCACCATGCTCAGGCCAAACCCCACCGAAGAGGCTGAGCGATGGGATTGCACCCCCAACGGGGCCGCCAGCAGCGCAAAAATGAAACTCGCCGCGGGAATCGAAAACTTCATGTGCAAGTGCAACACGTACTCCCGCAGGTCGGCGCCCCGCGCGCCCAGGACGGCGATGTGGTCCCGCAATTCGCGGATAGTCATCTCTTCGGGACTTTTTTGAGCCGTGGCCACCTGTTCCGGGCGATATCCGATGGCGATGGGCTGGCGCCCCGCCCGGAAATCGATAGTCACACCGGGCTCCCCGTCGTGGATGTGGATGATCCCGTCCTCCATCCACCACGTGTCCTTTTCCCAAACGACGCGTCGGGCGTAGGTCGTCCGGACGGGTCGGCCGCCGGACAGTTCTACGATGGTCACCTCGCGCATGATGCGGGCTTGTCCATCGTACTCCGCCGCGTACAAGAACCCCCGCAGCAATCCGCCCTGGTACTCTCTGAGTATAACATTGCGGGTTACGGCTGGCAATTGACCGCCCTGGACGTCCTCGACCAGCACCCGGCGGTACTCGAAGTTGGCCGCCGGCACAACCCATTCGCTGATAACAAGCGTCAACAGACTAAAGGCGACCCCGAGGCCGATCACCGGGCTGACGATGCGATAAAAACTTACCGTGCCGGCCTGCATGGCAACGATTTCGCTGGCCGCCGATAAGCGGCTCAAAGTCAAGAGCCCGGCCAGCAGCACCGCCATGGGAAAGGTGTAGACCAGGACCTGTGGCAAGCGCAGCAACACCAGCCGCAAGACGACCAGCATAGGCGCCCCATAGTCCACCGCAGTACGCACCAGCTGCACCACGTCGACGCTGAGAAACAAGCCGGTAAAGGCCATCATCCCAAACATGAGCGGGTTGACGAGTTCCCGCAGGATGTAGCGGTCCAGAATTCTCACAGCCGGAAGCGCTCTCCAAGATAAAATTTGCGGGCTACCGGATCCGAGGCGATCGCCGCCGACTCCCCGGCTACCAGAATCCGGCCCTCGTGCATGATGTACGCCCGGTCGGTGATGGCCAGCGTCTCTCGCACGTTGTGATCCGTAATCAGGACGCCAAGCCCCCGGCTGCGCAGCTGGGCAATGACCTCCTGCAGCTCGGCGACGGCAATAGGGTCGACACCGGCAAAAGGCTCGTCCAATAACAAAAAGGAAGGGTTCGCCGCCAGCGCCCGGGCGATCTCCGTCCGCCGCCGCTCGCCGCCTGAAAGCATAAACCCGTACTGCTGCCGTACGTGGGTCAGGCGGAACTCTTCCAACAGCGCATCGGCCCGGGCCTGGCGCTGCTCTCGCGGTACCCCGACGGCCTCCAATACGGCCAGCACGTTTTCCTCCACCGTCAGCCGCCGAAACACTGAGGCTTCCTGCGCCAAGTACCCGATTCCCAGCCGCGCGCGCCGGTACATCGGCAGGCGGGTGATGTCTTGCCCGTCCAGTTCAATCCTCCCACCGTCACAGCGCTCTAGACCTACGATCATGTAAAAGGTTGTCGTCTTGCCCGCGCCGTTGGGTCCCAACAGCCCGACAACCTCGCCCCGCTCCACCCGCAGGTCGACACCGTCCACAACCCGACGGCCGTGATACGCTTTCACAAGCCCTGTCGCCACAATGCTCACACGAATCCGGGCCTCCCGTCGCCAAAGGGTGGTTCGGTGGCGAGAGGGCGGGCACCTGCCGCGAATTGCTGGGGGTTGGCCCCGCGGCGGATCGCCTCGGCAAAAGCCCGGCACGCGGCGCCCAGCTCCCCCTGGCGCACACGGCTCGCCGCCAATGCGACCCCGCGGGCACCCGCC
>LZRQ01000074.1 GCA_002159155.1 Firmicutes bacterium ZCTH02-B6 | reverse complement strand
AAGCAGGTGGGGCTGCCGGCCACCGTGGAAGGCACCGTGCGCCGGGTGTACCGGGATCCGGGCAGCGGTATCGTGTTCCTGAACTTTGGCCCCAATCCCCGCCAGGACTTCGCCGTGGTCATCCGCCCGCCCTTTAGCGACCTTTTCCCCTTGCTCGAGGACGGTTACCGAAACCGGCGAGTGCGGGTACGGGGCATCGTGGAAGACTTCGCGGGACAGCCCCAGATCGTGGTGCAGCTGCCAGAGCAAATCGCCGTGATGGACGAATCCGAGGTGATGCCGTGATGCAACGCCTGTTCCCAACCGTAGCCGGCCACGTGGACCCGGCCTCTATCTATGACGAGCTGGTGTTCCCGTCGAGCCGGGATGGCCGGCCCTATACCGCCGTCAACATGGTCAGCACCGTCGACGGCAAGACGACGCTGGACGAAAACCGGATCCGTGAACCCATCGGCAGCTCCCTCGACCGGGCCCTCATGAGGCGGTTGCGGGTCCACTTTGACGCCGTCATTCGCGGCGCGGGCACCGTGAGGGCCGATTCCTTTTATCCCGGCGTCCCGCCCGAGCTCGAACATCGCCGCATCGCCCGGGGGCTGGCTCGCCAGCCCCTCGCCGTCGTCGTCACCGGCACAGGAGACCTACCGCTGGACGCTCCGTTTTTCCGGCAAGCTCCCCGGCGTCCCCTCGTCATCGCGGCCGCGACCGTCTCCAGGGAGCGCAAGGCCGCCATCGAAGCCGTCGCGGATGTGGCCGTCCTCGACACCGCGCCCCTTGACTTGCAGGCCGTGTGGCGGCTGCTCTACGACGCCTACGGCGTCCGGCGCCTGCTCTCCGAAGGCGGGGCGCGGTTTAACCACGCGTGCATCAAGGCTGGGCTCCTGGACGACATCTTTTGGACCGTGGCCCCGCGGATCGCCGGCAGCAGCGACGACTTAACCATGGTATCCGGCCCCGGGATCCTGCAGCCCATGCCGCGCCTCGAGCTGGTATCGGCATACTTGCACGAAAACGAGTTGTTTCTCCGTTGGCGTCTGGTGGAGTCTGAAAGCGCAGGAAGCGGCCCCCGCGAAAGCGTATAGGTGCAATCGAGCGACACCTGGAAAGGAGCCGCGGCATGACCGACTTTTTCCGGATTGATGAACTGTTCACACCCGAAGAGCGGGCCGTCCGGGACATGGTGCGGGAGTTCGTGCAGGAAACCATCGTCCCCGTGGCAGGCCGCCTGTGGGAACAGGGTGAGTTTCCCAAGGAATGGCCGCGCCTGTTTGGCGAGCGGGGTCTTTTAGGCGCGAACCTGCCGGAGGAGTACGGCGGCGCCGGCGTCAGCAACATCGCCTACGGCTTGATCATGCAGGAGCTGGAAGCGGGCGACTCGGGCGTGCGCAGCTTCGCGTCGGTGCAAGGCGCCCTGGTCATGTACCCCATTTACAAGTTTGGCAGTGAGGAGCAAAAGCGCCATTGGCTCCCACGCCTTGCCAAGGGCGAAGCCGTCGGCTGCTTCGGCTTGACCGAGACGTCGGCCGGTTCCGACCCGGCTTCCATGACGACCCGTGCCCGCAAGCAGGACGGCGGTTGGGTGCTCAACGGCACCAAGATGTGGATTACCAACGGCAACCTGGCCGACGTGGCCGTCATCTGGGCCAAAGACGACGACGGCGACATCCGCGGGTTTCTCGTGGAAACCGACACGCCGGGTTTCACCGCGGTCGAGATCAAAGAAAAGGCTTCCATGCGCCTCTCCAACACGAGCCAGCTCTTCCTGGACAACGTGCGGGTAAGCGACGACGCGCGCCTGCCCAACGCCAAAGGATTGCGGGCACCCCTTGAATGTCTGACCCAGGCCCGCTATGGCATCGCGTGGGGCGTGCTCGGCGCGGCCCGGGCGTGTTACGAGGAAGCCCTGCGCTACGCGCTGCACCGGGAGTCGTTTGGGCGGCCTATCGGCGCGCGGCAAATCATCCAGGAGCGCCTGGTCGATATGCTCACGGAACTGACTAAGGGACAGCTGGTGGCCTACCGCCTCGGCCAGCTCAAGGACGCGGGCACCATGCACTACACCCAGGTGTCTTTGGCCAAGCGCAACAACGTGCGCCACGCGCTCAACATCGCCCGCCAGGCCCGCACGATTTTGGGCGCGTACGGGATCACCCTGGGACACCAGGCTATCCGCCACGCCGCCAACTTGGAAACCGTGGACACCTACGAAGGGACCTACGACATTCACACGCTCATCGTCGGCCGGGAGATCACGGGCCTCGAGGCCTTCTAAGACGCGGGGCCTTACAAGCGGACGTCAACGGGCGGAAAAGGGCGCCGCAACTTGCGGCGCCCTGTTGTTGCCGGTGACATCTGGACCAATCCCGGCTACGCCGGGTGTTCTCGGATAGCCGGGCTGTTGCTTTGGAGCATGCGCAGCCGCGCCGCCTCGGCCCGGCGGAAATGAAGGCGGACGGCCTCGGCAGCCCGCTCGGGGTCTCTCGCCCGCAGAGCGCTGAGAATCTCCCTGTGCTCCCGGCACGACTCTTCTCGCCTTTCCGGTACCACATAAGCGGCCGAAAGATGGGCGAAGATCCGGTCCCGCAGTTGGCGAAGCTGCTGGACGAGCACCCGGTTGCGGCTGGCCCGCCAGATCGCCTCGTGAAACGCAATGTTGCCTTCCACCATTTTCTGGACGTCGCCGCTGGCCGCAGCCGCCTCAAACTCGGCCTGCACCTGCTCGAGGGCGATCAGCTCCACCTCGCTCACCGACTGGGCCGCCAGCCGCGCCGCGAGCTCCTCCAGCACATCCCGGACGACACACAGATCCGCCACCTCGTCTGCGGACGGTTCAGCCACCACTACGCCCCGATACGGGATGACCTGTACAAAGCCTTCGGCTTCCAGCCGCTTCAGCGCCTCCCGCACCGGCGTCCGACTCACCCCCGTGCGCCTTGCCAGATCCTCCTCCGACAGCCGCTCACCCGGACGCAACTGGCCGACGGCGATCCACTCGCGCACCAGCTCATACACCCTTGCCCCCCGGGAGAGGCCGGCGTCCTGCGCCACCCTATTGGTACCCCCCATTGCGCAAAGACTCCCCGTTCGCCCGTTGCTGACACTTTCCGAGGCGGCGCCTGCCCTAAGAGATTCGCTCCTCGCGCGGGCCAAAGAACTTGGCCAGGTACGCCTCCCGCTCCGGCGCCATGGTGGCGACCTGAAGCAACCTGTCCTCCAGATCCACACCGGCGCTGAGCGGCATAGACAATGCCTGCCGCACCGCTTCCTTGGCCAAGGCCACTGCGGTCGGCGGCTGCTCCGCCAACAGGCGCGCGATGGTCAACGCCCGCTGCAGCAGCTGCTCCTTGGGCACGACCTCCGTCACGATGTGACATGCGCGCGCTTCTTGCGCCGACAGCCGCTCTCCGCTCAGGATGAGCCAGCGGGCCCGCACCGGGCCCACAAGACGCGGCAAAAATTGCGTTGCCCAGCCGCCGGGGATGCCGCCCCACTGAACTTCAGGCAGCCAAAACTGCGCGTGCTCGCTGGCGATGACCGCGTCGGCCAGAAACACCAACTCAAACCCGCCTCCGGCCGCGTGGCCGTTGACCGCCATGACCAGCGGCTTGCTAAATCGCTCCAGCTGCCGCCACAACTCCACCAGGGGCCGACGCGCCTCGTACTCGCGCCCCTTCCAGGAGCGCCGCTCCTTGAGGTCCGCGCCGGCACAGAAAACCTTCTCTCCCGCCCCGGTGAGCACCAGGGCACGCACATCCTCGGCGTCTGCAGCCCGCACCACCACGTCCCGGAGCTCCGTCAAGGCAAGCCGATCCAGGGCGTTGGCCGCTTCAGGCCGGTTGATGCGCACAAGCAACACGGTCTCGAGCTGCGACACTTCCAAGCGCTCATAGGCCGGCCACTGCACTGGATCATCGCCTCCCTTGCTTAACATTTCCCCCGACCTAGCCGTGCTACCTGCCGCGGCAGGGCCGGCAGCACCTGCGCAGACCAACTCGGGGCCGGCGGTACCTACGGGCGTGGCTACGCCGCACAGCCCAGCCAGGCGATACCTGCCGGCATGCCTACGCGGCGCAGCCCACGGCCAGCGGCGCGTCCGCGGGATCCTCCAAGGAACGGATGAATTCCTTGACTACCGCCACCTGGTCCGCATCCAGGGTCCCGCCTGCTGCGAGGACGTCAAACTTCTCCCACAGCCCTGCGTCGGGCACCGGGTTGCGCCAGCTGCCCAACGGATGGTCGGCCTCCCTGGTCCAGACGCGCCCGTCCACGGTTTCCACCGTCAAGCGGGCGGGCCAAGCCTGCGGGTAACGCCGGTTCATCTCCTCGGTCACCCGGAGCTGCACCCGGCCCAACAAGGCTCTCACCGCTGGGTCCGCGACCAACTCCGGCGTGAACTCCTCCATGAATGCCCGGCCCTTGAGCCACCCGACCGCGACGCAGTACGGAATGCTGAACTTGGCCTCATAAACGGTCCGCGGGTCCGTCTTGCCGGCCACCTGCACCGCGTCGCGATACGTTTCCACCGTGATCCGGCGCACCTGCTCCACCGGTACGCCCAGCTCCCGGGCCGCCGCCACGGCCAGATCGATGGCTGTGTGCGTGTGGCCGCAACAGGCGTGCAACTTGAAGTCGTTCTCGATGATCTTGAAATGCTCGCCCAGGCCGTCGGTGATCTTGCGCGGGTCCGCGTCCTCGCACATGGCCCGGAAGAAGCCTTGCTCCCCTTCGAGGATGCGGGTCGCGCCCGTAAACCCCCCTTGGGCCAAGTATGCCGCCAGCAGCCCGTTGAAAGCCGCCTTGCCGGTGTGCAGCGGCTTGGACATGGCCCCGTCCCGCATGAACTCCCACAACGCCGCCGCTTGGGTGCCGGCGCTGCCCAAGGCGTGCACGGTCTGCTCCTCGGACAGCTTCAACAGCTTGGCCACGGCGGCCGCGGCCCCGAAGGTGCCGCACGTACCCGTGTTGTGCCAAAAGCGGTAGTGGGACGGATTGACGGCCTCGGCAATCCGGATCCCGACGTCGTAGCCGACAACGACCGCCTCCAGGAACTCCCGGGCGGTGGCGCCCACATCCTCCGCCGCCGCCAAGGCCGCCGGGATGATGGGCGCCGCCGGGTGAAAGGTGGAAGCCCGGTGCAGGTCATCCATCTCGACGATGTGAGCCGCCACGCCGTTGACCAGCGCCGCCCACGGCGGCGACGTGCGCCGCCACGTGGGCAGCACCGTGGCGACCGGCACCCCCTGCCAGCGATCGACGAGCCCGGCGGCTAGCACCGCCGGCAGCTCCCGGCCGCCGCGCAGCACCGAACCGGTCCAGTCCAGCACTGCCCGGTACGCGGCGCGGACGACCTCGTCCGGCAACCGCTCCAGCCTCACGCTCGTCACGTAACGGGCGATGGCGTAGCTCAGCCCTTCCGACACCGGACTCCCTCCCTCAACCGCGGTCCTTGCCGGGCTCTGTGCAGCGGCCGCCGGAGGCGATCCGTGGGCCATTGCCCCTGCTCTACCGTCGCACCGTCGCCTCCACGGTGAATGCGGCCGCTCCCGGCGCGGGCACCGTCACGACGACGCTCCCCGCCGGGCCCGGCATCCACTGGGCATCCTGCCCGTTGACACGCACCCGCCGCACCTGGCCGGGCACGTACAGATGCACCGTCACTTGCTGCCGCGGCGGTTGGAACCCGCCCTCCGGCGCCCCGGCGACCAGGGTCACCCTGGTTTCCCCGGCTGCCTCCTCGTGGGCCAACGTGAACGTGGTCAGTGCGAACTGGCCCTGCTGGTACGCGTAGCCTTCGCCCGCGTCCTCATACAGCACCAGCCGACCGGGCGCCCCGGCGTACGCGTGCAGGATCAGTTCCCGCCCGTCCCGCTCGCCGGTGTGGCGGACGGGGGGCTCCATAGGAATGATGGCTCCGTCCCGCACATAGATGGGCATGCGCTCCAGGGGCGCCTCCGCCACCACATGGGCCGGTCCCGCCAGGCGCTCGCCCGTCCAAAAGTCCACCCACGTCCCTTCCGGCAAGTACACCAGCCGGTGCGTGGCGCCGGGCTGGTAGACCGGGCACACCAGCACGTCCTCGCCCACCAGGAACTGGTCCGACACGAAATGGGTCGCGGGGTCATGCGGGTATTCCAAGAAGAGCGGCCGCATGATGGGCAGCCCCGTCTGGGCGGCCTTGTAAAACTCGTTGTAGAGGAACGGCAAGAGGCGATACCGGAGTTTGAGGTACTCGCGGCAGATAGCCTCCACTTCGGGCCCAAAGACCCATGGCTCTTGCGGGATCGTCCGCTTGCGGCTGTGGTTGCGGCAGAAAGGCATCAGCGCTCCCATCTGCGTCCAGCGCGCCAACAGCTCCCCGTTGCAGTCGTCCGAGAACCCGCCGATGTCGGTGCCGACAAAGGGCACGCCGCACAGCCCCATTCCCATGCAGATGGGCATCGCCCACAGCAGGTGCTCCCACCAGCTGTGGTTGTCGCCCATCCACACCGCGGCGTAGCGCTGGATACCCGCATACCCGGACCGCGTCAGGATCCACGGCCTGCGGTCGGGCGCCAGGCGCCGCAAACCTTCGTGGGTGGCCATGCACATGGTGATGCCGTAGGCGTTGTGCACCTGGGCGTGGGGCACCCTGGCCCCGTCTTCGCCTTGCACCACCGTGTCGGGGATCGTCTTGCGCTCAAAGCACGACGGCTCGTTCATGTCGTTCCAAATGCCGGCGATGCCCACATCCTGCACCAGCTCCCGGTGCAGATCGCCCCACCACCGCCGCACGTCCGCCCGGGTAAAGTCCGGGAACACCGTCGGCCCCGGCCACACCGTGCCCACGTACAGCTCGCCGTCGGGGTGGCAAATGAAGCAGCCCTTGTCGATGCCGTCCCGGAACACCGAATACTGCCCGTCCAGCTTGACGCCGGGATCGATGATGGTCACTGCGCGAAAACCTTGCTCGGCCAGCTCCTGGACGAGGCCCTTTGGATCCGGGAACCGCTCCTTGTCCCACGTAAACACCCGGTACCCGTCCATGTAGTCGATGTCCAGGTGGATGACGTCGCAGGGGATGTCCCGCGCCCGCATCTCCCGCGCGATCTCCCGCACCTTGTCGGCCGACTCGTAGCTGTAGCGGGACTGGTGAAACCCGAGCGCCCACAGGGGCGGCAGCTCCATACGCCCGGTGAGCTCGGTGAAGCGGCCGATGACATCCTTGGGACCCGGCCCGGCAAAAATGTAGGCGTCCAGGCGTTCGCAGTGTACGGTGACGGCGCACACGTCGGGATCGGCCTTGGCCACGTCGTGCACGACCCGCGCGGTGCAGTCCACAAACACACCGGTGCTCCGGCCGCCTGCGGGCTCGAGGGTCAAAAAGAAGGGGTTGGCCTGGTACAAGGCGTCGTTCTCCAACACGTGCAGCGGCTCATCGGTGGTCCACTGCTCCATGCGCCGCCCGCGTTTCTCCAAATACCCCAGCTTTTGTCCGAAACCGTAGTAGCGCCACCCTGCAGGCGCCGACATGCGCCAGGTGGTCTTGCCCTCTTCCCACCAGAACCCGCCGCCGGGCGCACACCCGGCCACAAAACTCCCGTCTGCCCGCCGGATTTCCAACCGCACCGGGTTCTTCCCGATTTCGATGACGAGACCCGAGTCGGCGGCACTCCCACGGGCCGCCGTGACGGACGCACTGGCCCCGCCCACGTACAGCACGACCCGATCCGGCTCTTCGCTCACCCTAACCGGGCAGAGCGGCCAGTCGCGCTTGATGACCGCAAAAGAGTGCGCCGCCCGCTGAGACCCATCGGGAATCAGCTCGACCCGGACCAGGTCCGCCGCCAGCACAGTGATGTAGAGGCTCGCACCCGCAGCACGCACGGTAAGCGTCGGATCGTTCCACGAAAGTTGCTGCAGCGCCCCGATAGATTGCAACCCGTCCACTCCTCCGGCTGAAAGGCCTCGCCGAGCGCCCGGCTCGGCCCGCATTTTCCTGGTATGGATCTAATTGCATGTCCAAGCGCACTTGCCTGCCGCCCACAGCGTTTCTTCCCGGGGAACCTCGGCGATTGTCCCACAAAGGACGATGATCTGATCGCCGCACACACGGCACTGAGGGTGAGGCGCGTGGAGCCGAGTCGCCCAAGGGCGATGGGAGCCTTATCACGCGCAACGGCTCCTGCGCCAAACCATCATTCGGACGCTTTCGGCCTTGCGCACATGCTCCCGGGCAACCCGCTCTGCCATATCGGGATCGCCGGCCGCACAGGCGGCAAACAACGCCTTATGCTCCTGGAAGGCTGCCTCCTTGCGACCGGGGACGGTGAGGGTGCTCTCCTGGAGGCGCTGCACAAACTGGCGCAACTGCCGCAGCTGTTGGGCGAGGTAGCGGTTGCGGCTCGCGATCCAAATCGTCTCGTGAAATTGGAGGTTGAGTTCCTCCAAATCTGCAAGCCGTTCCTCCGCGATGGCCCCCTCCATGTCGTTCAAGAGACGCTCCAAGGTGTACAGTTCAATGTGGGAGATGGACCGCGTCGCCAGCCGGGCCGCCAGTCCCTCCAGCACTTCCCGCACGGCGCACAGCTCCGCCAGCTCCTCACCGCTTGGGTCCCGCACGATAGACCCGCGGCGAGGTGTGATTTCTACCAGGCCTTCCGCATGCAACCGCTTCAGGGCCTCGCGGACCGGCGTCCGGCTGACGTTTAGGTTATGGGCGATGGCTTCTTCGGAAAGTCGCTGGCCGGGCCGGTACTTGTTGCTGAGGATATCTTGCCGGAGAGTCAGGTAGACCAGGTCGGCCCGGGAAGATGCTTGGCCGGTGCGGCCATAGGGGTCAGGAGACAGTGGAATCACCTCTCGTCCACGGGCAAGAGTGCCTTGTTGTGTCAAGTTTAGGAACACTGAACGGCCACGCGCCGCTGGATCCGGGAGGTTTATTACATTGCCTGTAGGTGACTTCGAGAATATGGAGAGAAATTCCTGTGGGCTCCGACAGAACGCGTAGGACTTCGGTCCTGATAAAGCGGGACTTCCGACTGATTAACTAGGACTTTCGCGGGATGGCTATGTATGACGCTGGCCTGCAGGCCGGCGCGGCTTTACGCGCCGGCTTCCAGGCCGCCGAGCAGCTCGTGATACAGCCTCCGGTAAAGTCCGGGCCGCTGCGACAGCTCTTGATGGGTCCCCTGCTGCACGACACGCCCCCGGTCCAGCACGATGATGCGGTCGGCCATCATCACCGTCGACGCCCGGTGCGCAATGAGGATCACCGTCCGGCCTTGCCGGATCCGTTGCAGGGCCGCGTGAATGGCGACCTCGGACTCGCTGTCCAGGGCCGACGTGGCCTCGTCCAGGATGAGAATCCGCGGATCCGCCAGGATTGCCCGGGCGATGGCGATGCGCTGGCGCTGGCCGCCCGACAAGCTCGCTCCCCGCTCGCCGGCGACGGTGTCGTAGCCCGCGGGCAGGCGGGTAATGAAGTCATGGGCGTAGGCCAGCTCCGCGGCTTGCCGGATCTCCTCCATCTTTGCGTCCGGACGGCTGACCGCGATGTTTTCCGCGATGCTCACGCCAAACAGCACGGGGTCCTGGGGCACGAGGCCGATCTGCCGGCGCAGCGACCGGGGGTCCACGGACTTCAAGTCATAGCCGTCCACCCGTACGCTGCCCGCATCGGGGTCGTAAAAGCGCGCGATGAGGTTGACCAGGGTGCTCTTGCCCGCACCGCTCGGGCCGACCAGCGCCACGGTTTCCCCGGGCTCGACGGTAAAGCTCACGTCTTCCAGCACCGGCGTGCCCGGCTCATAGGCAAACGATACGTTTTGGAACTCGACGCGCCCAGTAATGCGGGGCAGCGTCTGCAACGCCGCCGAGGCTTGCGGTTCCGTCTGCTCCTGCAACAGGCGCCCGATGCGCTCCCCGGCGGCGGCCGCCTGCTGGACCAGGGCGAAATGGTGGGTCAAGGCGCTCACCGGCTGCGAAAGCATGCCCAAATACGCGAGGAACGACATCAGTTCGCCCACGCTCAGCCGGCCTACCAGCACCTCCCGCCCTCCGGCCCACAGCACCACGACCATGCCGGTGACCAGGATGAGCTCAACGACAGGCTTCAAGGTCGCCTGCGCCTGCACCGACTTCATACTCACGGCAAAGCTGCGCTCGTTGGCCTCCTGAAACCGGCTGCGGGAAAGGCCTTCCATAGTAAAAGCCTTGACGACCCGGATGGCGCCGATCGTTTCGCCCACCACCGCCGCCATGTCGCCGATGCGTTCGTGCATCCGCGCGCTAAAGGCACGAATCCGGCTGCCGTACCGGCTGACGGCTAAAGCCGCGAGCGGGAGCACGACCAGGGAGATCAGCGCCAGTTGCCAGTGGAGCCAAAAGATCGCGACGAGGACGCCGATGAGGACGAGGCTGTAATGAACCACCTCGCCGATGCTCATGGTGACCGCCTGCTGCACCGCCGCCATGTCGTTGGTCATGCGAGAGATGAGCTCACCGCTGCGCCGGCGGGCATAAAAGTCCAGCGGCAGTTTGAGCAAGTGGTCATAGACCCGCGCCCTGAGGTCGGTGACGAGGCGCTGTCCAACGAAGTTCATGGAGTAGGTCTGCGCGTAGACGACCAGGCCCTTAAGGGCGATGAGCCCCACAGCGCCGATAGCCACTAGGGCCAACAGCCTCGGCTCGCGAGCCTCCAAAAGGACGTAATCGATAATCCCTTTGCCAAACAGCAAGGGAATCGCCAAGGCGATGACCGCCTGCAGCGCGACAAAAAATAAGGAAAAGGCCATACGGCCCCAATATGGTTTCAACCATTGCCAGATGTGGCGCAGACGGTTCACCGCTGTCCTCCTGCCTAGGGCCAGTACCCCCGCGCCGGCGCCGCTCGGAAACGTGGTTGGCCCGGGCGGCTCTTAAACTAAAGGGTCCTGACCACAGTCACGATCATTGTAATGTTCGGTTTCAGAAAGTGTCAACGAAAGGCCTTGCCAGGCCTGGCGAGGGCTGGAGGTGTTCGGTTGCCGTTCGTTGACATTCCCACCGGCCGATTGGTACGCTGAACGTACGATGCGTGGCATGGGAGATGGGAAACGCAGCGATGAACGAGGAAATCCAGCGCAAGGTGCGCGTGTTGCAGCAGCTGTCCATCGCCGCTTATCCAGACGCTATGCTGGTGTACTTGTGCGGCATGCTGATGGGCGCCGTGCACCGGGTTCATTTCGTGCGTGACCTCGAAGGAGCGCCAATTGCGATCCAAATCGCCATGGGGCGGGCGCGCGTGTGGCCGACGCCGCCCTGGCAGGCGACGGTCGGAGGCATGACCATCCCCGATCCCCTCACCCTGGCCTCCGCCCTCGCCCAGCGGGACGATCCCATCTGCGTCAAGCTTCTTTTTGACGGCAGCAGCGAACACGAAGACTTCCAGCAGTGCCTCGTCAACAGCTACGCGGACGTGGTCGCCGGCCGCACGGCGGGCGTGCAGCGGGCCGAGGACCGCATGGCCGAATTGCGGGCCCGCATCGACAGGGCCCTCGACATTTACAACGAGTGCCGCCGCCTCATGGAGGACGGAGACCCGGCACGCCGGGACGAGCTGGCCGCCTTCCAGCGCATGGCCCAGGAAGAGCTCCAGGCGTGCACTCGCGAGCTGCGGCGGCTCGAAATGCAGGTGGCCAGCAGCAAGGACTAAGCGATGGCAGATGGCAAGGACCGGCGGCTCCCGGTCCAACAGGAACCGGTCACAAAGGAGTGAGGACGCATGGAGGCCCCTCTCACCGTTGGGCTGTGGGAACCGCCCGGCCAAGAGCCCCGCTTGACGGTCATCGCCATCCACGGCCGGGGCAGCAACGAACACGACCTGCTCGGTCTGGCGCAGCCGCTGGGCTTGCCCCTCCGGGTCGTCGCGCCCCGGGGTCCGCTGGAACTTTCCCTGGGCTGGGCCGTGGGCTACGCGTGGTATGAGTTTGCCAACCTGGGCGATCCGGAACCGCAAGGCTTCCAACAAAGTATCGACCGGCTGGCAGCCTTGGTCGACCACGTGCGGGAACGGTGGCAGCTTGCCCGGGACCAGCTGGTGCTGCTCGGCTTTAGCCAGGGGGCCGTCATGTCCATGTCCGTCGCCTTAACGATCCCCGACCGGGTCGGCGGCGTCGTCGCGCTCAGCGGCTACCTGCCGCGCCCGGAAGTATGGCAGCCACCCCACACCGACCTGGGCGGCATGCCGGTCCTCGTCACTCACGGCACCTACGACAGCATCTTGCCCGTCGCCTGGGGGCGGGCTGCGGCCGAGCGCCTACGGCAGTTCAATGCCGACGTGCGCTACGAGGAGTTTCCCATGGACCACGAGGTTAACGCCGCCTGCCTTGAGGTCATCCGCGGCTGGCTGGGCGGACGCCTCCATGGGCCGGCGAGCAGCTCCCGCTGACGCACCGGCCCAGCTCGTCCATCCTCACGGTCTTTCCGTAGAACGGTCTCACGGTGCGACCACCATCCTCCGACTGTTCGGTCCTTGTCGTCGCCTACGTGCTATGATACACTCCGAGTACCGAACATATGATCCGGGAACATACATACGGTGCGGGGCGATGGTGCCATGCCGGGAGCCAAGCTCATCGAGATTGAGTGCAAGTCGCTCCTCAACCGGGTTGACACGCCGTACATGTCCTTTGGCTGGTCCGTAAACCCGTACAGGGGCTGCGTGCACGCGTGCGTCTATTGCTACGCAAGGCGCTACCACGAGTATCTCGCGTTGGGACCGGGCCACGATTTCGAGCAACAGATCTTCGTCAAGGTAAATGCCGTAGAAGTGCTCCGGAGGGAACTGGCCCGCAAGAGCTGGAACCGTGAGGCTGTTGCGGTCGGCACCGCCGTCGACCCCTACCAACCCGCTGAGGGGCGATACCGCCTCACGCGCGGGATCCTCGAAGCGCTGGCCGACTACGACACGCCGTGCTCCATCGTGACCAAAAACTCCATGATCTTGCGGGACCTGGACGTGTTGCAGCGCCTGGCCCGCGGTCCGGGCGTAAGCGTCGCCTTCAGCATCACCACCCTCAACAGCGCCCTCGCAAAGCGCATCGAACCCGACACCCCGCCACCGCAGCAGCGCCTCCGTGTCATGCGACAATTAGTGCAAGCCGGTGTGCGGGCAGGGGTGCTCTTAGCCCCCATCTTGCCTGGGCTGACCGACGATACACACTCCCTCGAGGCCGTCATCCGCGCCGCCCGCGAGCACGGGGCCGCCTTTGTCAGCGCCGCCGTCCTGCGGCTCCAGGGAAGCGTGAAGGACGTCTACAAGGACTTCCTCATAAGGGAAGTCCCATGGCTGCTCCCGCTTTACGAGAGGTTGTACCCGGCAGCCTACGCCCCCCGGGCATATCAGGACCGCATTCTGGGCCGGGTTCAACAACTCAAGCGGCGCCACGGCTTTGCGCGCTCCGAGCCGTTTGTCTACACACGCCCTCAGGCAGCGCCCGAGCAGCTGTCCCTGTTCGAGCGAATCGCGTCAAGCAGTTGGCAACGTGAGCAGCCGCACCTCTCCCAGCCCGCGTGCGGTCGACCGCCGAAAACCCCCGCCATCGCGGCGCTGGTTTCCACCGCCAATCGCCGCCAAACGGAACAAACCAGGAACGCGCAACCGTTCGGTCGAAGTTCGCGGTAAGCGCAGGCAACAGCTGCGCAAGCTACCACCGGGGCTGGGCGGCGTCGCCGGTCGGTGCGCGGGGGATCGGGCCGTGCCGGACACGGCCGCCGGTGGAAAAGGTGGAAGGTGCCATATGAGAAGGAAACAACGGACGCGCCTTTTGGCGACGGCGATGCTCATCGTGGCGGCAAGCGCGCTGTTGGCTTTGGCCGCCGGCAACGACGGCGTACTGTATGAGGGAGAAACCCTGCGCTCCTGGCGCTGGCAGACGGAGACCGAGTTTCCGGACCAGTACTTCGCCTTACTTATGACACCGGCTGACCTTCGCCTGGCCCGCCTGGCCCTGCCGGAAGCGGTGTGGTCGTCCCACGGCGACGAACTCGCCCGCTGGGTGGAAGATCCCGATGCCGCCGCGGTTGTGGCATACCTGGGCGAGGCACCGACCGGGGGCTATGGGATCCGTATCCGTCAGGTGCGGGTCGACCGGGGAATCCGGCCCGTCGTAACCGTCGTCGTGGATCGCCGCAGCCCCGGCCCGGGCGAGTTTGTGACGATGGTCATCACCTATCCCGTCGACATCGTTCCCATTCCCCAGGACGGCCTGCCGCAAGGCACCTTCACGGTGCGCTTCGTGGACGGCCAGGGACGGGTCTTGAGCGAGCAGCGGGTGGCCGCACCACTGAGGGACTCCGCGTCCCAAACGCCGTCCCGCTCGTTGGGACGGGATTCACGACCCGGTGCGGCGTCTGGCGTGGACGTTGAACCGGAAGGCTTGCTGCGGGTCACTGGGTATGGCGAGGTGACGGCCGCTCCCGACCGGGCCACCGTTACCTTTGCCGCTGTCGGCCGCGCTGAAACGGCACAAGAAGCACAGCAAGAGATGAACGTGCAGCTCAACGGCGTACTGAGGGCATTGGAGGCCTTCGGGCTCCCCGAGGGGGCAGTGCGCACCCGGCAGTTTGCCCTCAACCCGCAGTACCGCTACGAAAGCGGCCAGTCCTACATTGTCGGCTACGAGGCCCGCACCCAGCTAGAGGTGCGCTTGGACCAGCTCGAGAGGCTCGGGGAGCTGGTGCAGACGCTGGTGAATAACGGCATCACGGAAGTGAACCGCATCGAGTACGGCCTCCAGGACGTGCGGGCGGCGCAGGCGGCCGCCTTGCGGGAAGCGGCCAACGACGCCCGTTGGCGCGCGGAGACGCTGGCGGAAGCCCTTGGCCAGCGCCTCGTCGGGATTGCGGAGATCCACGATCAGTCTCAGGGTGCGGCGCAACCGGTGCCGCTCACGGCCATGCGCGCGGCGCTCGCCGCCGAGGACGCATCGGCCCCCGAGTTCCCGCCCAACGAGCTGACGGTACGGGCGCAGGTGCTGGTCGTGTTCCAAACGGCCAGTAAGTAGCCGCTGGTTAAGAGCCGGTACAGCCCGGAGCGGCGGCCTCGCGGCCGCCAAGCCTTAAGCCCGGGAGCGCGTACTACGGGCTCCTTAAGTACGAAAGAGAGTGGACAAGCGGGGGAT
>LZRQ01000073.1 GCA_002159155.1 Firmicutes bacterium ZCTH02-B6 | reverse complement strand
GCACAGGCCGTTGCCCAGCGCCTGCGTGCCGTGGCCAGGGAGCGGCAGGTCATCTGCGTGACCCACCTGGCCCAGATCGCCACAGCCGCCAACCACCACCTGCACATCCGCAAGGCCGTGTCCGACGACCGCACCGCGGTTCATGTGACGCCCCTTGCCGGCCAGGCGCGGGTGGAAGAAATCGCGCGCATGCTGGCGGGCGTATTGACGGAGCACACGTTGGAAAACGCGCGGGAGCTCCTGCTCATGGCGCAAGAATCCAACGCGGCCAGCTAGTTCGGTCCGTTCCAGCGTTATGTTTTCATCGGCCCGGGCCTGACGGGCACCCTAGGAAGCAGCGGCTGCCGCTGCTTTTTCTTTTTTGCCTAGGGAGCGTGACAGGGCCGTGCAGCGAAAAAGACCGCGCCCGCCTCGGGTATGGGGCATCCTGTGCCTTCTCCTCGCGCTGAGCCTATCAGTACAGGTGCGGGACGCGTTCAGAGTTCCGGCCGAGGTGCGGCTGTTGCCGGGACAGGAATTCGCCCTCGATCTCGGTCGGTTCCTGACGCTGGTGGATGTATCGTCCAGCGGGTGGCTGGTACAGGCAGACACGGGCCTACCCATCATTCGCGCTGCCGACGCTGGGGGCGCCCAGGTCCAGGTGCGGTTTTTGGGTGTCCTTCCTTTGCGCACGGTGCAGGTCATGGTCGTCCCGAGGCTGGCTGTAGTTCCCGGCGGCCAGGCCATCGGGGTGATGGTCAGCTCCCGTGGGCTCGTCATCTCCCAGACGATGCAGCTGGTGGACGTCGACGGCGTGACCCGGTTTCCCGCGCGGGACGCTGGCTTGCGGCCGGGTGACATCCTCGTGGAGATGGCCGGGACGCCATTGTACACCGTCGATCAAGTCCACGCGCTGGTGGAGCGGTTCGGCCGGCGTGGCGAACCGCTCGAAGTGGTCGTAGCCCGTAACGGAGTGCTCCTGACCCGCACCATCGTTCCGGTTCCTGTCGAGGTGGAGGAGGGAGGCGAGCGCGCCGTACGTTATCGGCTGGGCCTACGCCTGGAGAGCCCGGCGGCAGGAATCGGTACGTTGACATTCTACGATCCGACAACCATGCGTTTCGCTGGTCTTGGCCACATGATCACGGACGGTTCCCGCAACCCGATCGAGGTCAACGAAGGCCGCATCGTCGAAGCCATCATCCGTGGCGTGCAGCAGGGGGCGCGTGGATTCCCTGGTGAGAAGATCGGCGTCTTTGACGGGCAAGCCGGGGACCTGGGCACCATCGAAAAGAACAGCCGCTTTGGCATTTATGGGCACTTGGAAAGGCTTCCCCGGTGGGGGCTGTACGATGAACCGGTGCCGGTGGCGCTGGCCCACGAGGTGCGTCCTGGCCCGGCGGAGATGTTGACCGTCATCGATGGGCGACAAGTGGAGCGCTTCGCCGTGCGCATCGTCCAGGTCCAACCGCACCGGCGGGCCGATGGGCGAGGGCTAGTGGTCGAGGTGACGGACGAGCGGCTGCTGGATCGGACGCGCGGCATCGTGCAAGGCATGAGCGGCAGCCCGATCCTGCAGGACGGGAAACTGGTGGGCGCCGTGACGCATGTTTTCGTCAACGATCCGACCCGGGGCTATGGCATCCTAGCCGAGTGGATGGCCTATGAGGCGGAAATCATGCCTGAGGTGCCCGACGCGGGGCAGGAATCAGTGGGTGGCGGTAGAAGCTAAAATTTTGCCATGATCCGTTTGGTTCTCGTCGATTCAAACGCCGCTTTCTGCCACGCCATTGAGGAGGAGGCCCGCCAGGCGGGCGACATTGACGTAGTGGCCGTCGCCCATGACGGGGAAGCGGGATATAGGCTCATTGGCGAGCATGCCCCCCATGCGGTGGTGCTCGAGCTGTTCTTGCCCCAGGTGGATGGTTTCGGGGTGCTGGAGCGCCTCAACACGCAAGGAGTGCGGAAGCGGCCCAAAATTTTGGTGACGACAGTGGCGGCCCATGAGCACCTGCTCAGCCAAGCCCTGAGTCTCGGCGCCGATTACTGCGTCATCAAGCCTTTTGACATCCAGACGCTGCTGTTGCGGGTGAGACAGCTGGTGCGTCCCGAGTCGGTGGGCGTCGGGCACGACGGGGCGCAGCAAGCGCTCCTTTTGGAAATCACCCGCCGCCTGGCGGATCTGGGCGTGCCGCCGCACTTCAAAGGTTACCAGTACCTGCGGGACGCCATCAGCATCGTGGTGCAGGACAGCACCATGCTCAACGGCGTCACCAAGTATCTCTATCCGACCATCGCCCGCCGCCACGGGAGCTCGCCCCAGCGGGTGGAGCGCGCGATCCGCAACGCGATCGAGGTCACCATGACCCGGGGGAATCTAGAGGAAATCCAGCGGGTCTTTGGATACTCGGTGGATGCCGGCAAGGGCAAGCCTTCCAACTCCTCCTTTATTGCGCGCCTGGCAGACCAGGTCCGTCTCGACGTCCGCGCCGGCTGACGCCGCGCCCCGGCATCCCGGGTCAGCCGGCACCGCAGGGGGAACACTAGCCGTGTGATACGCGGCACAGCGCGGCTGGGTCCCCGCACAAAGGCCCTCATCAACCGGCTGCAAGCCGGGGACATCGCGGTCATCGACCATCCTGACTTAGACGAGGTCGCAGCCGACAGCCTGCGGCAGGCCCGGGTGCGGGCGGTGATTAACCTGTCGCCCTCCATCACCGGGCGTTATCCTAACTTGGGGCCGTCGCTCTTGGCCGCCGCCGGCATCCCGCTGCTGGACGCGCCCAAGGAGCTTGGCGCGCGCCTGCGCGACGGTGACACGATCGCCCTGAACGAGGAAGGATGCGTTTTCCGGGACGGCGTCCCCGTCGGAGCCGGGACTTGGCTGTCTCCCGAGGTCATCCGCGAGCGTCTTGAGGCTGCCCGCATCAACCTGCCGGCAGAGGTTGAGCGGTTCATCGACAACACGCTTGAGTACGCCCGGCGCGAGAAGGCGTTTGTCATAGAGCCGCTGCCCCTGCCGCCGTTGCGGGTATCCTTGCATGGACGTCACGCTCTCGTCGTGGTGCGGGGACACAACTACCGGGCCGACCTGGCGGCCTTGTCCTCCTACATCCATGAGGTCAAACCCGTGCTGATCGGCGTAGACGGTGGCGCCGACGCCTTGCGGGAGGCCGGCTGGCCGCCGGACATCGTCATCGGGGACATGGATAGCGTGTCGGACGGGGCCCTGTTAGCCGCGAAGGACGTCATTGTCCACGCGTACCGGGACGGTCGTGCCCCCGGTTTGACGCGGGTAAAGGCGCTGGGGCGCGACGCTCACGTCCTGGCCGCACCGGGCACCAGCGAAGACTTGGCCTTGCTCGTCGCTTACGAAGGTGGTGCGGAGCTGATCGTAGCGGTGGGTACCCACTCGAGCCTGATCGACTTTCTCGAGAAGGGTCGCCGCGGCATGGCGTCCACGTTTCTCGTGCGCCTTAAAGTCGGGGCGCGCCTCGTGGACGCGCGGGGCGTGAGCCAACTGTACAGGGGACGTCCCCGGCCCCACTACCCGGTGCAGATCGCCTTGGCTGCACTGGTGCCCGCAGCGGTGGCCGTCGCGCTCGGACCGTCGCTCCGGGACCTGGTCCGGCTAGTTTGGTTGCAGGCACGGATCTGGCTGGGGTGGTGACGCCGATTTGCTGGTCGACATTCGTTGGCACCTGCTCTCTCTCATCGCCATCTTCCTCGCCTTGGGGCTAGGAATGCTCATCGGTACCCAGATCGCGCACAGCGGGGCCCTCGAGGCCGAGCAGATGCGCCTGGCCGAGCGGCTCGAAGCGAGCCTCACAGCCCTGCGCGGCGAAAACCGCAGCCTCAGGGAGGAGCTCACCAGCGCTCAGGAGGCGCTTGGTCATGAACGTGCCTTTTCCGACCTGGTGCTGCAAGCGTTGGTGGCCGGCACCCTTGAGGGCATGTCTGTAGACGTGTACGTTTCCCCCGGGCACGCGACGGCTGCCGAACGTCTGTTGCGGCTGCTGGCGGAGGCCGGCGCCCAGGCCCGGGTTTCGACGGGTACTCCTCCGGGGGAAATGGCGGGCGCGGCAACCCTCGTCCTATGGGCTGGAGACGGTGTCATGTCCAGTGTGGCCATCCCAACCGGCGCGGTGGTGGCGGTGCCGGGCGCAGGCCAAGGCCTGGCGCGTTTGGGGCAACGGGCGGATGTGATCCCCGCGGTGGAAACGCCCCTTGGCCTTTGGGCTCTCATGGAGCGCTTGCGGACAGGGGTGGCCCCCAAAGACGCGGCGGCTGTGCTCAAGGAGCGCCTCGGGCCGTGATCTCCGTGGTCATTCCTGCTTACAACGAAGAGCGGAATTTGCCCGCCACGGTCGCGGCGCTCCGGATGCTCCCTGAGGTGGACGAAATCGTCGTCGTCGACGACGGATCGGCGGACGGCACCGGCTCGGTGGCTGAGGAGCTCGGCTGCCGCGTCGTGCGGTTTGCACGCAACCAGGGTAAGGGCGCCGCCCTCACCGCGGGTGCGCGGGCGGCTAATGGCGACATTCTCGTCTTTCTCGACGCCGATCTGGGCGCCAGCGCCGCGGAGGCCCGCCGGCTGCTGTCGCCTGTCATGGCAGGGGAGGCCGACATGGTGATCGGGTGCCTCCCGTCGGCCCGCCGCCCCGGTGGGCTAGGCCTGGTCAAAACGTTGGCCGCGGCCGGAGTCCGGTGGCTGGCCGGAATGCCGGCGACGGCAGCCCTTTCCGGGCAACGGGCCCTGCGCCGGGCTGTGCTGGAGGCGGTGGGTGAGTTGTCGGCAGGGTTTGGCGTCGAAGTCGGCCTGACCATCGACGCGGCGCGAGCCGGTTTCCGAGTGCTGGAGGTGCCGGTGGCCATGCACCACCGGGAGACCGGGCGGGATGTGCGCGGTTTCCTGCACCGGGGCCGGCAACTGGTGCATGTATGCCGGGCGCTGGCGCGGCGGGCGATGCGGCGGGTCGCCGAGCGGGTGACAAATCGGGTGCCGTTGCCCTAGCCGGAGAAGGGCGGGAAGAGGCCCTTGGAGTTGGCCATGGAAGCCGTACGGGGCCTGGCGGTACTTGCGACCGCGTTGGCCGCGGGCGCCGCATGGGTGATGCTTCCCAGGTTCCTCGCGTTAATCGAGCGTGCGGGTTTCGTCCGTGAAAACTTCCGCGGCGAGTTTGTGCCGGCCGCCGCCGGCGCCGGGATCGCCATCGTGTATGCCGCAGCGCTCATGCTTGTCCTCGCCCTGCAAGGGGCGTTGTCCCGAGTCGGACAGGCAGAAACCTGGGGGCGGGCCACGCTGGCTTTGCTGGTCGCATCGCTGGGCCTGGCGCTCGTGGGCTTGATTGACGACGTGCTGGGGGACCGCTCCGCGACCGGGTTGCGCGGCCACTTGGCGCGCCTGCGAGACGGCGTCTTGACGACCGGGGCCCTCAAAGCGCTCTTTGGCGGCGTGACCGGTTTAGCCGCCTCGGCGCTGGCGTCGTCCGGTGCGGTAGACGTGGTCATCAATGCCTTGCTGATATCTTTGTCGGCCAACGCCTTCAATTTGCTGGACTTGCGCCCCGGACGCGCGGCCAAAGGGTTTTTCTTGATGGTGGCCGTCTTGTGGGCGGCGGTACCGCGTTCCCCGGTATGGGCTTACGTGGCACCGTTGGCGGCCGTGACGGCCGTGTATGTACCCTATGACCTGCGGGCCAAAGCGATGCTGGGGGACACCGGTTCCAACCTCTTGGGGGGTGCTGTAGGGGTCGCGGCCGCCGTTTCCCTGTCCGGCCTCGCACGGACGGCGCTGCTGAGCTTGCTGGTGGCCTTGCACGTGTACGCGGAACGGGGGTCGCTCACCGAGCTCATCGAGCGCGTGACGCCCTTGCGCTGGTTGGACCGATGGGGGAGAGAGTAAGGGCGAAGGACGACAGGGTAGGCCATCATAACATTAGTGAGCCTTGGCATAGGGAAGGCGCGGGGGTGAGCGGCTGCGTGCCACCCAAACCATGGAATGCTGGGGCCCGCTGGCGGATGGTAGCCTTTCTGACCATCCGGATGCATTCGCGGCGATGGATTGCCATCACTTATCTTTTTCTCGCAGCAGCGGCACTCCTGACTCGGCCAGCGCCAGGGGGCGTGGAGCTGACGCCGTTCGGTATCCCGGCAGCAGCGCCGGCGGTGTTGGGTCTTGACCCGCGCAAACCCGTATACGCCGTACCCGTGCAGCAGCGCCTTGTCGGTTTCGCCGTCAACGTCGACTGGGGTGACGAGTACATCCCGGGCATGCTGGCGGTGTTGGCGGAACGCGGCGTGCACGTGACTTTCTTCCCGACCGGGCGCTGGGCGACGAGGCGGCCCGATCTCGTCCAGGCCATGGCGGCCGCAGGGCATGAGCTGGGCAACCACGGCGACCGTCACGACCACCCCAAGGCTCTTGGAGATAACCAGTTGGCTGAGCTGATCCGGCGGGGTCAGGAACGCCTGGAGGACATCGCCGGAGTGCGCACGTCCCTGTTCGCGCCGCCATACGGAGAGGTGGACGCGCGCATTGCCAGGGTCGCAGCGGAGACAGGACACTGGACCATCATGTGGACCGTGGATACGGTGGACTGGCGCCAACCTCCGCCCGACGTCATCGTGCAGCGGGTGCTCTCCCGGGTGCAGCCGGGCGCGATCGTGCTCATGCACCCGACCGAACCGACCCTCACGGCCCTCCCCATCATCCTCGATCGCCTCATGGCCGACGGTTGGCAGGTGGTTCCCGTTGGGCGGCTCCTGGCCGTTGCCCAACAGCCAGCGGCCGACGCTCCCGGGCATTGAGGCGCCGGCCCACCCGGGGGGCGTTCCCCGGCGGCCGCTGGTGCGACGCCACCCCAGGCGCACCAGCCGGCTATAGCAGCGCGCGGCGCATCAGGTCCCAGGTATACGGATCTTCCTGCCCCAGACGCCAGAGGGCTACGCCGGCCAAGTCGTACTCAAGAGCCAGCAAGAGCTTATGCCCGATGCTCTGGTGATTTTCAAACCACACTTCCCGGTCGTCATACCGGAAGGTGGGTGCGAGAGCGACGGGGTCCCATTCCAGCCGCACGGCTGGGGTACGGGACTGGGCGGCGCTCAGGCGACGGATGGCGTCGGCATAGGCCACCGCGTCCGCCCACGGGGTTTCTGCCGGCCAGTCGTACCCGTAAGCGGGAATACCCAGCACCAGCTTATCCGCGGGCACACCGCCCCCATGGGGGTCAAGGGCGTATTCAATCACTTGCCGCACCCAGGCGACAGACGCCACGGGACCTGGCGCGCTGCCGCGCCAGTGCTGGTCGTACGCCATGATCATAAGGAAATCAGCGTGCACGGCCAACTTTGCGTACGAGTACGCCCCGTTCCAGCTGGCACCGGCCGTTTGATGGGTGATGGCGGGTACGGCCACGCTTACCTTAAGGCCAAGCGGGTGCGCCGCGGCCGCCAGGTCGGCGATGAAGCCCGTCAGCGCGTCGCCCAATGAGCGTGGCACGTTCTCGAAGTCGATGTGCACGCCGGTGATACCCCACCGCTCCGCCGTGTCCACGATGTTGGCGATGGCCAGCCGGCGCACATCGGGGTCGGTGAGGACAGCCTGCGCGATCCGCGCGTCAAACGCCCCGAGCTCGGGGTTGAAGTTGTGGATGAGGGCGTGGGTTTCGACGTCGCGGCGGCCGGCGAACGCCAGCACGTCGGCAAGATGCGCCTCGGAGGTGTACACCGGGCGCAAGTTTCCCCGGGCGTCTAGGCCCCATGCCCAGGGGGCGATGGCTGTCAGGACGTCGGTGTTGGCTTGTAAGACGGGCCAAGACGGCCGGCGGTTGTCTTGCATGTAGTAGCCGAGCACCATCAAGGGCGCCGGACGCGCTTCGTGCCCATATGTCCGCACCAGGTACTCCGGCACATAGCCTTCGTGTCCGTCTGCAGTGCGCACCCGTAGCCAACCCTCCTCACGGTCGAGGACCGTCAGCGCGTCGCCCTGCTGGAGCGTGGCGAGCGCCTCCCTTTCGGCGGGCGAGGAATAGAGCGTGACGTTGTGACCTTCAACAGAAGCCAGGAGATCCCGGACCCCTAGCGTCGTCCCCGGCTCCGCATCGCGGGGACCGCCCACGAGGGGACCCCACGCCACCAGCAGCGACAGGAGCAAGAAGATCAGCGTCTGCAGCGTCATGGCGTTCCTCCGGATTAATAGCTGATTGCAATTGTCGGCTACAGCTCGGTTTCCAGCGGGGAGCGAGAGGATCCTCCTGGCAATATCCGGCGTGCCCGCCAAGGGCCGGCAAGCCCACATCCCAAGCCGCAATGGCCGGCCACCGCCGCTGCGGCGTTTGCCAGTTTCCGCGCGGGGCCTGTATAATAGCCTCCAGAGAGTCGATTGGGGGGGCTGGGTTTGCCAAAGCAAGCCGTCTTGCCCAACGGGACGCGGGTCATCACCGAGCGGGTTCCTGGCGTGCGGTCAGTGGCCGTGGGAGTCTGGGTCGACGCCGGTTCGCGCGACGAAACGGCGGAGCAGAGCGGCATCGCCCATTTTGTGGAACACATGCTGTTTAAGGGCACCCGGCGGCGCTCCGCCAGGGATATCGCCGAAGCCATCGACGCGACCGGTGGGCAGCTCAACGCGTTTACCACCAAAGAAACCACATGTTATTACGCACGCGTGCTGGACGAGCACTTGCCTCTGGCACTGGACATCTTGGCGGACATGCTGTTTGAATCAGCGTTCCGGCCTGAGGACATAGCTCGGGAACGGGAGGTCATCCTGGAGGAAATCCGCCTGGCGGAGGACACGCCCGAAGACCTGGTCCACGACGTCTTTGAGAAAGCCTTGTTCGGTACCCATCCGCTAGGCCGCCCAGTGCTGGGCAGTGAACATACCGTGGCCGCCTGCACGCGCCAGGACTTGGTGCGTTTTGTGCAAGCCCACTACACCCCCGAGGACCTGGTCATCGCCGCGGCCGGCAACGTGGACCATGCGGCGCTGTTGGATCATCTCGCCAGGCTGTTTGACAGCCCGTCACGGTCCGGATCCGGACGCGGGTCGACGGCGCTGTCTTACCGGCCGTCGTATTTAATGGTGGAAAAGGACTGTGAGCAGGTCCACCTATGCGCCGGAGTCCCCGCACTGCATCGCACGCACCCGCAGCGCTTTGCTCTGCATTTGTTGGATACCATTTTGGGCGGCGGCATGAGCTCGCGGCTTTTCCAGGAGCTGCGCGAAAACCGGGGCCTCGTTTACTCGACGTACTCTTACCATTCGGGTTACCGGGACACGGGCGTGCTCGCGGTCTACGCGGGGACAAGTCCCGACAAGGCGTCCGAAGTGCTGGAACTCATCAAGGCTGAGCTGGCTTCCGTCCACCGGGGGGATATCAGCGCGGCGGAGCTGGATAGGGCCAAACAGCAGGCCAAGGGCGCCCTAATGCTCAGCCTGGAAAACACGACTGCTCGCATGAGCCGGCTCGGCCGGGCGGCGCTGGACGACCGGCCGTACTTGAGCCCGAGAGAGCTGATGCGGCGCATCGATGCGGTCACCTTGGACGACGTCCGGCGCCTGGCGGACGAACTGTTGCCTCCCGAGCGGCTGACGGTTGTCGGGCTTGGCGCTATCCCGGACGCCCTGCGGGGCGCCCACCTGGCGGAGGCGGTTGGCGAATGACGGACACGAACGGCAGCCAGTCCAACGGCGTCATCGAAGTACCGGTCCGCCGGGTCTCGCCCGCGGCGGAACGATTTCCCTTGCCGAGCTATGCCACTGCGGGGGCGGCTGGGCTCGACTTGCGGGCGTGCCTCGAGGAGCCGGTCACCTTGGTGCCGGGAGAGCGGCGGCTCATCCCCACCGGGATTGCCATCGCCCTGCCCTCGCCGCAGCTGGTGGCGCTGGTATTTGCCCGCAGCGGGCTGGCTAGCCGGCATGGAATACAGCTGGCCAACGGCGTAGGTGTGATCGATAGCGATTATCGCGGCGAGATCTTGTGTGCCATGTACAACGCGGGCAGCGAGCCCTTTGTGATCCAGCCGGGAGACCGGATTGCCCAGCTGGTCGTCATGCCCGTCGCCCGCATCGCGTGGCGGGAAGTAGACGACTTGGAGCCTTCCGACAGGGGGACGGGCGGCTTCGGTTCTACGGGCACATAGCCGCGGTCCCTGCCTGGCCTGGCTGATTGACATGATTGACTAGTCCTTGCTACGATCATGCGTGCCGATCATGCCCATCGACCGGAGGGACAATCGGGCATGCGTCGGTTTTTTCCTTTACCTCCCGCACCAGGGGCTCCAGCTCCCACGCACCGCGTGGCCGCCAGGGGCGTCGGCGTGTTCGCCGCGGTGCTCGTGGCGTTCTTGGGCACAGCGCCGTCCTTTCCGGCCAAGGCCGCCCGCTATCAAGCCCAAATCACCCTCGAACCCGGACGTCCTGAGAGCTACGCCATCGAACATGTTGTGTCGCTGCCCATCGGTGGTCGGCGGTACGGCCTGCACGGTGAGCTTTCGTTGCGCCGTACCCTCGGTCCAGGGGTGTTGGAATCCTGGGGCGGCACGCTGTCCCTTGCCGACGGACCCGTGACTGTATATTTGGCTCGCGACGAGGATCACCGCTCGTCAACCGAACCGTTTCGCCTCGTCCACAAAAGCAGCCGTTTACGGGACACGTGGGCCGGCGTCGTCCAGTGGCGAGGGGAGTGGGGAGCCGTCATTCAGTACGTGGAGAAGGTTCCCTTGCGCGGCCGGAGCGGGCCGCTCTTAACCGCGCAGCTCCATCCACGGGCGTCTTGGCCGCGAGTCACGTGGGTCGGCTACGGGAGCGACGCGCTCCAGCACCACTTCTACGTGCTCGACGGTTCCCTGTCCCTGACTGCGGTCAACTTGAGATGGGGCGCCGCCTGGCAGCACGGGCAGGAGGCAGTCGGGAAAGGTGGCTCGCCAGCGCTCGTCTCGCTCCTCGAGGGAGCGGGCTTTGCTCGCCTCGAGGCCGTCCAAGGCCGTCACCGGGTCTGGATGACCCTGCATGGGACCACGCCTGGCTTCCGCTCGCTGGCCGCCGACGACTATCCCTTTGCCCGTGGTCGCGTCGGTTTGGAGGGTCGCTGGCAGTTCCGTCCCCAGACCAACCACTTGTTGAGCGTGTATGGGCATTGGCTTGCGCCGTTAAGTGACCAGTTCCAAGGAACCAAGGAGCTCGAAGTCCGGTACAGCGTTTCCCCACGCCAGCGCTGGGCATGGCACGTCGGGGCGGCACGGAAATGGGAAGGCGACGGCCGCGCCCTCGGCACGTGGCTGGCAGGGGTGCGCGACCCAGGGCGGCGGCTGGTCGCGTCGGTGGAGGTCGAGACAAACGGAGACAGCGCGCGCTGGCGGCCCAGGATCGAATGGCAATCCTCGGGATCGCGCCTTTTAGTTTCCGCCGACTCGGATTTGTCGGGCTGGCGGGCGCAATGGGTCTATACTGGTCATCCCCTCTGGGAGGCGACAGTTGTCTATAAAGAGCGCTCCGCAGGCGACGCCCAAACGGCGGTGCGCAGTTGGAGTCACATGCGGCTCGTGCGCCGGGTGCAGGGGTTTGGGGAGGTGTGGGTGCGCTGGAACGACTGGGACCTTGGCCGCCTGGACGTGGGGTGGTCGCGGCCTGCGACCGTCGCAGTAGGGTTCGCGGTTGCCTTATAAGCGTTGAACGGCTGCGGGCTGGACGCATTGGTGACGCCTCGGTGACCGTTTGGATCCGTCTTGTGCGGCGGCATGCCCGCATAAAGTGTAGGGCGAGGGGGACTGCCCGTGCGCTACAGCGATTTGGCCGGCAAGGAGATTATCGATATTGACCAGGGCATCCGCCTTGGAGTCATCAACGACACTGACCTGGTGATTGACACCGATGCCGGGAAGGTGGTCGCCATTATCATTCCCAGCCGCGGCGGCTGGTGGGCCCGGCGGGAGCTGGAAATTCCGTGGCACGGCATCCGCAAGATCGGGGTGGATCTCATCATCGTCGACCTCAGCACAGCCACGACACTGCACGACCGGGAGCGGTTGAGCGGCGCGGGCGGTGGGCGCCGGCGTGTGTGGGACTTGGACGCTTCCGAGCCGGATCTTCGCTAGGTGCAGCGGGCACGGCCTTCCAGCGCATACCCCCCCAGCCGGTGGGTACACTACGCCGTGTACCAACACTCGAGCTGGAGGGACGGCTATGGCGACCACCATCGGCGTGTTTGAATCCCGGGACCAGGCCGAGCGCGCCGTACGCAAGCTGCGACAGACGGGATTCTCAGACAAAGAAGTCTCCCTGGTGGCCAGGGGAGGGGATAAAGGCACCCGTGGCCGCGGCGATATGGAGGCCGGCAGCGAGGGTTTTACGGGTGGTGAAAATCTCAGTGAAGGCGTGACCTGGGGCGGTGGTATCGGGGCCCTAGGGGGGCTTTTGGCCAGCGCGGGAGCGCTTGCGATACCCGGTATCGGGCCGATTATCGCGGCCGGCCCGTTGGCGGCCGCCCTGTCGGGAGCGGTCGCCGGGGGGTTGGCAGGTGGCCTGTTGGACATGGGGATCCCTGAGGAGCGGGGCAAGCAATACGAGGAAGACGTGAAACAGGGCAGGGTCCTGTGCGTGGTCGAGGCGGACGGCGAGCGGAGCCGGGAGGCGGCCCAGATCATGCGGGAGGCCGGTGCAAAGAACGTGGAAACCCACGGAGGGCAAGGCTAGTCGCCACCGGTTGGATCCGAACCCGTGCGAAGAACCCGGAACCGTTAAGCACGATGTCTTGACATCGCTGGGCGCGTGTAGGAGAATAAGCCTAAGGTCGGGCGGTTGGCGCACGCTCCATGGCCAACCGTCTCGCATTTTCTGCACGGGGAAGCGGTTATGCGGCACCGGGTCCTGGTCTTAGGGTCCTCGGGGCGGATGGGCCGAGAGGTGGTGCAGGCCGTTACCGAAGCTCCCGACATGGAACTGGTTGGGGGCTGCGGGCGCGGCGACGACCTCGAGGATTGCATCCACCGCACGCGGCCCACAGTTTTGGTGGATTTCACGAGCCCCCAGGTCGTGCTGGATCACATCTACACAGGTATCCGCCACGGGGTGCCGCTGGTGGTGGGCACCACGGGGCTCTCCCAGGGCGACCTGGATGATGTGGATAGGGCGGCCCGAGAGCGGGGTGTCGGCATCCTGGTGGCACCCAATTTTTCCCTGGGAGCCATTATGATGATGAAGTGCGCGCAGCTCGCGGCGCGCCACTTTCCCCACGTCGAGATCATCGAACTCCACCACGACGGCAAGAAGGACGCCCCTTCTGGCACGGCTATCCGCACCGCCGAGCTGATCGCCCAAGCGCGCGAAAAGGCGCCGGAGCCGGCCGAGGAGATGGAGCTCATCAACGGAGCGCGAGGCGGCGCGTACATGGGTGTGCGCATTCATAGCGTGCGCCTTCCCGGTTTGGTCGCACACCAGGAAGTGATTATGGGTCTTCCCGGTGAAACGCTGCGCATCCGGCACGATTCCACGGACCGCCGCTCCTTTATGCCCGGGGTCCTCCTAGGAATCCGCCGGGTGCACGAGTGGACGGGTGTCGTGTACGGGTTGGACCGACTCTTGTTTCCCGATGCCTAGCCGGCGGGGCGTTTCTCACTCCCCCTGTGACGTGGTCATATATTACTAGCGTACATGGGGGGAATGTCCACAGTGCCTTCCCCCGCTCAAAGGGGGAACAGGGCAGGTGGCCGGTACGCTGGCGGGCGTGCCCCTGGCGGTCGTGGGCGGTGACCGCCGGGAGGTGGAGCTGGTGCGGGCGCTCGCGGCAAGCGGCGCCCGGGTACGTGTCGTTGGGTTGCCTGTGCCGACTTCTCCCAACGTGGAGCCGGCCGCGACTCTGGCAGAAGCGGTGTCGGGGGTGCGGGCCGTGATAGGGCCCATGGCCGGCACCGATGAAGACGGCATCATCGCGACGCCACTCGTCCCCGGGTTGCAGCTGCGGCTTGATGCCGCTTTCATGGCGGCGCTGGGGTCGCGCGTGCCGCTGTTCATCGGCACGGCGCAGCCAGCGGTCGCCCGGGGCGCGCAGGCCTACGGGGTACGGCTGATCGAAATCGCAAAGGTCGAAGAGATCGCCATTGCCAATGCGGTACCCACCGCCGAGGGCGCCGTGCTGGTGGCGCTCGAGCGGCTGCCCATCACCATCCATGGTGCAGCGGCGCTGGTGGTCGGCTTTGGGCGCTGCGGTACGGTGCTGGCACGGCTTGTGGCCGCTATGGGGGCGCGGGTGGGAGTGGTGGCCCGCAGCCCGGCGGACCTTGCCCGCGCCGAAGCGCTGGGGCTAACGGCGTGGCCATGGTTCCAGCTGGCGGAGGCTGTGGAGCGGCAGGACGTCATCTTTAACACTGTGCCGGCTCTCGTGTTGGACCGGCAGGTGCTGGCTTGCACGCAGCCCGACGTGCTCATCGTGGACATCGCCTCTGCGCCCGGGGGGACAGACTTCTTAGCCGCGCGGGAACTAGGCCGGGACGCCGTATTGGCTCTCGGGCTCCCGGGTAAAGTGGCCCCGGTGACGGCCGGGCGCATCCTCGCCCGCTACCTGCCCGGGATGATCCAAGCCGAGTTGGAGCGCCTGTGAGCTCTCCCTCCCATGTACGATGCAAGCGTTGCTGGGGGGAGCTCGTCATGCGGCTTGCGGGGAAAACGGTCGGGTTTGGTATCGCGGGGTCCCATTGCAGCTACGATGAGGTGCTGCCGCAGATCAACCGGCTGCGCCAAGAAGGGGCGACGGTGAGGCCGGTGATTTCCGACACCGTCCGCACCACCGACACCCGCTTTGGCACAGCCGAAGAGCTGCGACGACGCCTGGTGGAGTTGACCGGTTTCGAGCCCATCGACTCCATCGTGGACGCGGAGCCAACGGGGCAGCAAAGGACCTTCGACGCGTTTGTCGTGGCGCCGTGCACGGGCAGCACACTGGCGCGATTGGCCAACGCCATTACCGACAGCCCTGTCCTTATGGCAGCCAAGGGGACCTTGCGCAACGGGCGGCCGGTAGTCATCGCGGTATCCAGCAATGACATATTAAGCGGAAACGCCCTGAACATGGCGGTCCTGCTCATGCGGAAAAACGTCTACTTTGTTCCGTTCGGCCAGGATAACCCGGACGTAAAGCCCTGGTCGTGCGTGGCCGATTTTGACTTGATCACCGATACAGTTGTGGCCGCCCTGGAG
>LZRQ01000072.1 GCA_002159155.1 Firmicutes bacterium ZCTH02-B6 | reverse complement strand
GCTACATGACCTACCGGCAGCTGACCCGGTTTCCGGACCTTTGGGCCGGCGGCATCGCGTGGGTCGGCATCACCGACTGGGAGCGGCTTTACGAGGAAGACATGGAGCATTTCAAGTACTACTGCCGCATGCTGTTTGGCGGCAGCCCGCAGGAAGTGCCCGAGCGCTACCGGGAGGCGTCGCCCATCCATGAGGCCCACCGCCTGCGGGCGCCCCTCATGATCATCCACGGCGTCACGGACCCACGCTGCCCCATCAGCCAGGCCCGCCTGTTTAAGCAGCGTCTAGAGGAGCTGGGCAAAGTCGAAGGCCGCGACTTTTTCTACCACGAGCTGGGCCAGCAAGGCCACGGCTCTGTCGATATGGAGGAGATGATCACCACGTTCCGGCTGATGGAGGGCTTTCTTGCCAGATTTGCTGACACCAGCGCCTAAGTCGCAAGCGACGGGCATCCCGCAAGCTCCACTTCGCCGGCGGCAGCTACTCGACAAAGCAGCCGGCGGCGGCTTTTCGCCTGCCGCCGGCCGCTTTTTCCTTTTAGAACGAGATCCCTACACTGCCCCGGACATGGTGCCTGCTGCCGTCTTGGTCCATCTCACCCGAGTAACTCACGCCCCAGCGGATGCGCTCCCAGACGGCACCGCTCGCGCCCAAGGCCATCTCAAACCCGGTCCTTCCCTGGGCGGGCCTTCCGGCGAGCGTGAAAGGTACACCCGGCGCGCTGTTGAACTGGGCCTCCGTCGGCAGCCCGGCCGCGCTGAAGTCGTTGACCAACGTCATCCGCGCGTACCACGACAAGCCGCTGGCCACCGCTGGTATTACCTCCAGACCAACGCGCCCCCGGATCCACGCGGCAATGCCGGCATCGATGGTCAGACCCAAACCGCCGGCACCCGTCTCCTCGAAACCGGCCCGTTGCGTCGTGTACCAACCTAGGGAAACCACAGGCAGCAAGCGCAGCTGCTCGTTGCTCCACGCGTCAGACCTCGCCTCCAGCACCATCGCCGCGTCGGTGGTCGCAAAGGAGCCTTGCGCCGTCCGCAGCGTGTCGCCGACGGCCACCTGACGCGTCGATTCGGCACGGGTTGAGCTGACGCCCACCACACCCCGCAACGCCACGCGCCCCAACTCCCAGTGGCCGTAGGCGCCGAGTTGTAAGGTGGTGCCTTTCACTGAGCTCTGCCGCTCTTCCATGGTCAGCGTCTCGGTCAGGGAGCCCGCGAAGACGCCCGCACGGGTGCGGTCCCGGTGCAGCAGCTCCGCGCCCACCGTGACGCCCCTCAACTGAAAATCGGCGGCCGCGGTGCCGTGTACCCGGTTGCCGCTGATCCGGCCCGTTCCACCCTGGGCCACCGCCCAGACTTGCCGTCCAGGCTCGGCACTCTCAGCTAGACCATGGTGGGCACCGGAGACCATGCCCTCTAGCCGGTGGGACGCCAGGGCCGGCAGCACGCCGTACACCTCGCCAGACAGGCTGTTCAGCGCCGCATACAGCTTGCCCACGTCACCCTGTCCAAGACTGAAAAGCCACTCGTGCACCTCACCCAGGTCGGACCCAGGCGCGTCGAGCGTCGCGGTCAGCACTGCCGCGACCGCCTGTTGGTTGGCCGTGGCCGCCGCGCTTTCAAACGGCTTGGGCTCCAACACCAGCGTCAGTGAGCCTTCCTCAAGCTGTCCGGCCAAGAACAGAGCGCCTCCCGTACCGATCTCCACGTTGATGGCGCTCAGGTCGTCCGCGTGCACTACGCCGTCGATGATGGTGTAGCGGCCGAGGTTGCGGTACACGCCCGGTGCGGGCACGATCCGCACCGTCGTCCCACTCTGGAGGTACGCCGTGCCCGTAACCACCAGCTGGTCGTAATCGACGCCCGGCACCGGGTTCTCCGCCGGCCGGAGCTCGATGACCAGTTCAGCGTCTTCGTACTGGTAATAATCCTGGTCCCTGACCCCCCCGCCGATGGTGAGCACTCCGATGCCACTGCCCGGCGACACCTTCCCGTTGAGCACGTGCACCTCAGCGTCGATGTTACCGACGCCGCTCAGGACGCCGCCGGTTACGCGCACGCCGTCGCTGCTCTTGAGATGTCCGTCGACCGCCAGTTCTCCCCCGCCGATCTCTACCTGCTTGATGTTCGCGGTGGTCGTAAAGACCCACCGGCCGCCCGAAATCGCGGCACGGTCGAAACCGTCAATGCCCTGCAGTTGGGTCGTGCCGCTTCCGGTCTCCGCCTGCTTCAGCTCCAGCTTGCTCCCGCTAGACCCACTCGAGAGCTCGCCATTCAGGCGCGCTCCGGCATATAGCGTCGCCGTAGCCTTCGTACCGGCGATGGACACTCTCCCATTGACGGCGGAGGTTTCCGTCAGCACCAGCTCAACGTCGTCACCGTCCAGGACGACGTCCCCGGACACCTCGCCCGCGTTGACCACGGTGATGTCGCCGGTCGACCCGGAGGCGTCGACGGCCGTTCCGCCCACGACATCGATCACGCCTTTGTTCACGATACGGGCCGTTTCGCTCACGGCGACCGCCAACCCAACGGGCTTATCGGTGTCGCTCCTGCTTGCCGCCGTGATCGTGCCTTCGTTGGTGAACTCTACCTCGATCCCGGTGCCGGTCTGCAACCTGACGCCTGTGGCGCTGTTTGCGGTTACGTCGATTTCCCCGGTGACGTTCATCACGACGGGCGGTATGTCCGCACCGGGATCGTCGAGCGCCGGGTCCACACCCGCAGCCTCGTAGACGAGCCCTTCAGCCGTGTCGGCAGTTGCCACCAGGATCTGGGCATTCACGGCAAGCCGGTCGCCCCGTCCGCCCGTGACGTATACCCCCCTGCCGGACGACCCGTCTTTCTCCGACGTCACCACAACGCGCCCACCCAGGTCACTGGCGACGTCGCTGCCGGCAATCCGAGCGCCGGTCAACGTTCGGGACGCGGCAGCCGCTTCCTCATCGCCACCGAGCACGACGATTTCACCGGTGGAAACTAGGGTGGTGCCGCCGCCAAGCTGGATATCGAGACCTGTGCCGACCGAGACGGCATCCCGTGCAGTGGCGGCGTAGCGGCCCGACACGTTGACCATGCTCCCGTCGCCAGCCGTGATGACTACAGCCGTGGCGCTGGAGCCGCCGGTCACGGTCGTACCGCCGAGCACCGATACCTCGCTGCCGGAGCCGGCGCGAATCCTGACGCCCACAGCCTCGGAACCGTCGTCGCGGGACTCGGCCTCGACCGCGCCGGCGATGCTCACGGTGCTCCCCGCGCCGCCGTCAATCGAGATGCCCTCGGCGTGGGATCCGGCGCTTACGGTCACGTCGCCGTCCACTTGGGCGGTGCCTTCCGTTGCGCCGCCGCTCTGACCAAAAAGAAGCCTTACCCCGTAGCCCTCTGAGTCGGCAGCTCGCGCCGTGACCCTCACGTCACCGCTTATGACCGCGTTGCCGGTTGCGTCAAGGCGAGTGTACACGCCCCGAGCCAAGGCGCCGCCTGAGACGGTGATGTCCCCCGACAAAGCCACGCGGCCGCCTGCCCCCCGAGAAGCTACGTATACACCGTCCGCGGTCGAATCTCCGTCTTCGCCGGTGACGGTCACGTCGCCGCGGTAATCCATGTTAATCTGCTGAAGGGGCCTCGCGTAGAAATCGACGTCGCTACCCCAGACCTGGTAAAAAGCGCCCGCCATGATTCCGGCCGCGTACGCGTCCGCCGTCACCTCGACGTTCCCGGTCCCAGACAGGGTGATGTTGGCGGTGTTGTTGGTCGACGAAGGACCGATGGTGATCCCCGTGGCGAGAGGCCCATCGGCCGACACGAGAATGGTCCCCCGCTGATCGATCGTCCAAGCGCCTTGCGGCATGATGGTGATGCCGTCGGTTGAGTCCCCGTTTGTGAGGGTTACCTCCACCGTGGCGCCCTCGGCGATGGTAAGGGTACCGCCGTTACCGGACATCGCGATAGCTGCTGATGGCCAACCAGCGGTACCCGAGAGGATCACGTTTCCCACGTTGAGGAGCTTATGACCCGTGCCGGTCGTCGAGATGGCGTATAGCGAGCTCGAGCTGTTGCCTTGCAACGATACGGAAAGCCCGTCCATCACCCAGCCGCTGCCGCCTTGCACGAGCAGCTCGCCGATCAACTGGACCTGATGGGGGTTTTCCGCCATGATGATTACATTGCTCGGGACACCGAAAAACCGGCTCCAGACGTTTTCCTGGTACTCCCCATCCCTGATGATGATCCGGTCCCCGGAGCCCGCGCTGTCCACGGCGTCCGCAATCGACTCGTACTGCTCCCCGGGACCCACGTACAAGTCCGCCGCAAACGCGACGCCTGAGGACAAAACGGCGACCAGCAACACAGTCGCGAGCGTCCATCGCACCAGCATTGCCGATGCTCCTTTCATGCCACGTCCCGTACTCTGCCCGGGTTACCGCCGCGCTGTGCTGCAGGCCGCGTAACTCACATCCCCCCTATCCCGCGCGTCCTGTCAACGGCATCCACGGACACTGGCTTTTGTTTTTGATGGAATGACCTATTTCCCTGTTGGACTGCGCGGATCGACGCGGGATAGGCCGATGGATGCTCGCGCAAGAACTTAAGCGCCGCCGAGGTATGCGTCTACCACACGGCGGTTGTTTAGAAGCTCCTTCGCAGAGCCTTCCAGGGCAATCTGCCCAGTTTCCATGACGTACGCATAGTGGGCGATGCGCAGGGCTTGGCGGGCGTTTTGCTCCACGAGGAGAATGGTGGTCCCTTCTTGGTTGATCTCCTGGATGAGGCGGAAGATCTCGGCGGTGACCAGCGGCGCCAAGCCCATGGAGGGCTCATCGAGGAGCAACACTTTGGGCCGGGCCATGAGGGCGCGACCGATGGCCAGCATCTGCTGCTCACCGCCGGACAAGGTGCCGGCCGGCTGGCGACGGCGTTCGCGCAGGCGGGGAAACCGGGTGAAAACGCGCTCCAGGTCGTGCGCCACCTCGGCATCGGCGCGGGCGTATGCGCCCATCTCCAGGTTTTCTTGCACGGTCATGCGGGTCAGCACTGCCCGGCCTTCGGGGACGTGCACGAGACCGGCCCGGGCGCGCGCGTAAGCCGGCCGGCGGCTAATATCCTCGCCGCCAAACACAACGCGGCCGGCGGACGGCCGCAGCTGGCCGGCGATCACCCTCAAGGTGGTTGTCTTGCCAGCGCCGTTGGCGCCGATAAGGGCGACGATCTGCCCCTGCGACACGTGGAGCCGGATGCCCTTGAGCACCTGGACGGCGCCGTAGCCGGCGCGCACGTCCTCCACCTGCAGCACGGCCTACTCCCTCCCCAGATAGGCCTCGATGACGTCCGGGTTGCTGCGTACTTCCTCGGGGCGGCCGTGGGCCAGCCGGCGGCCGAAGTTGAGCACCGTAATGCGATCGCACAAGCCCATCACGACCCGCATGTCGTGGTCGATGAGCAGTACCGTCTTGCCCAGCTCGTCCCGGATGCGCCGGATGAGCTGCATGAGGCCCTCGCTTTCGGTTTCGTTCATGCCCGCCGCCGGCTCATCCAAGAGCAACAACTGGGGTTCCGTGGCCAACGCGCGGGCGATCTCCAGCCGCCGCTGCAGGCCGTACGGCAGGTCAGCGGCCCGCACCCCCTGCACATCGGCAAGCCCCACGAAATCCAGCAGCTCCAGCGCCCGGGCGCGGGTCTGCGCCTCTTCGTCCCGAAAGGCGCGGGTAAAAAAGATCGCGGCCAGCGAACCGCTGCGCGTGCGGCAGTGGCGGGCCATCATGACGTTTTCCAGAGCGCTGGCCGTGCCAAACAGGCGGATGTTCTGGAAGGTGCGGGCGATGCCCAGTTCCGTGATGCGGTGGGGCGGCTGACCGTGGATGACCCGCCCCCGGAACGTGATGGCGCCCTCGTTAGGCGCGTACAGGCCCGTGATCAAATTGAAGACGGTCGTCTTCCCCGCCCCGTTGGGCCCGATGAGGCCCGCGATCTCGCCTTCGGCTACGTCCATGTCAACGCCGTCGACGGCCTTGAGCCCGCCGAAGGAGATGCTCACGCCCCGCAGCTCCAGCACTAGGCGGCCCCCTCCTTCTTGGGCGGCAGCCCGGCTGCAACGGCCTTGCGCCGTCTCCGGAAGGATAAGGCGTCGACGGTGGCCGCCGACAGCAGCCCCTCCGGCCGGAAAATCATGAGGGCCACCAAGAGCCCACCGTAGGCCATGAGCCGGTAGCTGGCGGAAAAGCGCAGGAGCTCGGGCAGTATGGTCAAGGCCGCCGCCCCCACCAGCGTCCCCCACAACGTTTGCATTCCGCCCAGCACCACATACAAGAGCATCTCAATGGCCCGGTTGAAGCCAAAGTCGCTGGGGCCGATGAAGTAGTACAGGTGCGCATAAATGCCGCCGGCCAAGCCCGCCAGGAAACCGCTCTGCGTGAAGACCAGCAGCTTGTAGTAGCGGGTGTCGATGCCCATGGCCCGGGCCGCGAGCTCATCGGCCTGGATGGCCCGCAGCGCGCGCCCCACCCGAGACGACGCCTGGCGCAGCAGGCAATAGACGACCACAGCCAGGATGGCGACAAGAAGCCCAAGCACGATGAGGCTGGCAATGAAGTGAGGATCGTAGGGGCCGCTGCCTAGGGACGTGTGATCCCACAAGTACCACGCCACCTCGTCCACCATCTGGCGAATCCCCGCTAGGCCCAGCGCCCCGTGGGTAATGCGCAGGTTCAAGGCGAGAATCCTCACCATCTCGCCAAAGGCGAGGGTTGCAATGGCCAGGTACACCCCTTGCAAACGCAAGGTGGGGTAGCCCAGCAAAAACGCGAGCAACGCCGCGAACAGCGCGCCGGCGGCGATGGCGGGCGTGATGGGCCAACCCGCCTCGAGGGTCAAGAGCGCCGCCGTATACGCGCCGACGCTCATGAACCCTGCGCCGCCCAAGGAGAGCTGTCCCGCCGACAGGGGCACCCAGACGCTCAACCCCAGCAGGCAGTTGATGGTGATCAACATCGCGACCTGCAAGTTGTAGGCGTTGAACACTTCGGCCAAGAAGTCGGCCATGGTCATGCTCTCCCCCCCGCCTGCTGCGCCCGGCCAAACAACCCATCAGGTTTCACCACGAGCAGCAGGAATAGGAGGGTAAAGGCCGCCATATCCCGCCAAGAGGACGAGAGCAACTGGACGGTAATCACCTCGGCGAAACCGAGGATGAGGCCGCCAAGCATGGCGCCCGGCACGTTGCCCATGCCGCCCAGCACGATGATGGACAACCCTTTGAGGCCGTAAGGAAGTCCCATCGTAGGGCTGACGGCAAAGGACAGGCCCACCAGGGCCCCCGCCACCCCGCCCAGGGCGGCGGCGAGCATGACCGTAACGGCAATGATGGCTTCCGTGTTGACGCCCAAGAGCGCCGCCGTCGCCTGGTTTTCGGCCGTCGCCCGCATGGCCTTGCCCAGCTTGGTGCGGGACAAAAGAAGCCACAATCCGAGCATAAGCAAGAGACCGGCCGTCAAAATGACGATGTCCACCTGGGTCACCACCGCGCCGCCCAGGCGGTAGCTGCCGCCCCGCAGCGCCATGGGAAAGCTTTTGGAGTCGGGGCCAAAGAGTTGGAGGGCGAGGCTGCGCAGGAAAATGCCCACGCCGATGGTGCTGATAAGCGGCGTAAGGTGCCCTGCCTGCCGGCGCCGGAGCGGCCGCAGGGCGATGTACTCCAAAAGCAGCCCCATGATCGCGGCGCCGCCTGCCGCCGCGACCAGCATGGCCGGTGCGCTCAGCAGCCCGGTTTCCACAAGAACTAGGCCAAAGAAGGCCCCAAACATGAAGATGTCGCCGTGGGCCATATTGATGATGCCCAGGGTGCCGAAGACGAGGGTGTACCCCAGGGCAACGAGGCTATAGGTAGCCCCCAGGCTCACGCCGTTGATCAGTTGCTGAAACCACACGGTCGTCGCACGCGCTCCCACCGGCCCCTGGCGCGGCGCGACCGCAAGGGCCGCGCCGGGCCCGGCCTACGCCGCATCCAGCGGCTAGATTGGTTAGCGAGCCGTCTCGGGCCTACCTTACGCCTGCGGCTTACTTGAACTCCACATATTCCCCGCCGCGCAGCTGGAGGATGGTGGCGTCCATCATCGGGTTGCCGTGTTCGTCAAAGGAGAACACGCCGGTGACGCCCTCAAAGTTGCGGATCTGCGCCAGCGCGTCGCGGAACGCCTGCCGGTTGGTGGGGTTGCCTGACCGCCGCGCCGCCTCGGCAAAGAGCATCAATCCATCGTAGGCTTGGGCCGCAAACTGGTCCGGCACCCGACCGTAACGCTCCTGGTAGCGGGCGACGAAATCCTGCACCAGCGGATCGTCCCGCCCGGGGAACCAGGGGCTCCCCACGATGGCGCCTTCCGCGGCCTCGCCGGCCAGCCGGTACAGCTCCGGCGAGTTAAAGCCGTTGCCGCCCACCACCGGTTGGTCAAGGCCCAGCTGGCGGGCTTGCTGCAACAACAGCGCCGCTTCCTTGTACAAGGCGGACACGACCAGCACGTCGGGGTTTGCTTGCAGCACCTTGGTCAACTGCGCCCGGAAGTCGGTGTCGCCGTCGTGGAACGTCTCGATGGCGACAAGCTCCACGCCGTTGGTCCGCAACTCCCGCTCAAACGTCTCGGCCGCGGACTTGGTAAAGTCGTTGTTGTTGGAGTAGAGCAGGGCCGCGGTCCGGTAGCCCAGCTTTTCCTTGGAAACCCGGATGGTGGTCGGGATGACGCCCTCCTCGGGCAAAGAGTTGCGGAACACGTAGTCGCCGATCTCGCCGATGCCGACCGCCGTCGTGGAGATGCCCATGATGGTCGTGCGGGCCCGGTCAGCCACAGGCCCGGCCGCGAACATTTCCGGCGAGTACGTGGGCCCGATGATGGCCAGCACCCGGTCGCGGTTGATCAGCTTGAGCACGGCGTTAACCGCCTCAGTGCGCTCACCCCGGGAGTCCTCGAAAATGATCTCCACCGGCATCCCCAAAATCCCGCCGGCCGCGTTGATGGTGTCCCGCGCGAGCTCGAGCCCCTCCCGCTGGGAGTTGCCGTAGGCCGCCCCATCGCCCGACAAGACCAGCACAGCGCCGAACCGCCAGGCGCTTTGGGCGTAGGCCGCCTCCGTGCCCAGCCACGCGACCGCGGCTGCAACCGACACGGCTACCAACGCCACAGCAAAAGCCACGACCCGTACAGACTTCACGGCCAACCCCCTCCCTTGCGTCGGGAGACGGGTCTCCTGGGGTCATGCCGTCCTCTACCTACCCCACAGGAGCCCGTCTCCTTGATGCTATGAACGATTGTGCTTCTTATATTGAAAATATAGAACCACTATTCGCCGGGGATTGGCGTTCCCCTTCAGGAGTCCGCCGGCTCTAGCGCGCGGCGGCTTCCCGGGCCGGTGCCCGCGCGGGGGCGCGCTCGGGCATGGCCAAGGCGATGCCGAAACCGGCCAACAGCAGCGCGCCAGCGATGAAGAAGGCCAGGTCCATCCGCCCCGTGGCGCTCGTCAGATAGCCCGTCACGTACGGCGCCAACACCGAGGAGGCCATCCCGGCAAAGTTGAGAAACGCCATGGCCGTCGCCATGCGGCCGGCCGGCGCCCATTCCGCGGTGAGAGCCACCACTAGGGGGTCGATGGCCAGCTTGCCGACGAGTCCGTAAAGGATGAGGCACGCAAACAGCACCCAACGGCTCTTGGCGTACACGATACCCATGATGCTCAAGGCCGCCAGCACCAGCAGCACCCGCACCAGGTGCAGCCGCCGCCCGGTCCGGTCAGACATCGCGCTCACCAACAATGCCCCAGGGATCGACGCCCACGGCACCAGCGACGATATGACCCCCGTGGTTTCGACGGGGAAGCCGCGCACAACCTCGAGATAGTAGGGCAGCCACGTAAGGATGACAAAGAAGCCATACAGGGACGTGAAGTTGAGGGCATACAACCCTAACAGCCGCCGCGTCAGCACCAGCTGCAGGGGGATATCAGCGGTTGCGTTCGCGCCGCCGGCGGCGGGTTGGGGTTTCGATTGGCCCCCCTTCGCTTGGCCCCCCTTCCCTTCGTGCACGACCCGGGCAAACAGGAGGGCGGCCAACACAATGGGCCCGGCCATGACCAGGAAGGGCGCCCGCCACCCCCACCCAAGACTGAACGTGGTGTAGCTGGACACCAGCAGCCCCAAGGAGATCCCGACAGCCATACCACTGTTGATGACCGCGGAACCCACCGCACGCCGCTCGGGCGGGATGACCGCCGACGACAGCGCATACTGGGTGGGATAATACGTGCCCTGGCCCAGCCCCGCCAGCGCCCCCGTGACCAGAAACATCCCATAGCTGGGTGCCAACCCGCTTAGCCCCGTCGCGACCCCAAAGAGCAGGAAACCCGCCACGAGCAGCCCTTTGCGGCCAAACCGGTCAGCCAAGAGGCCTGTCGGGATCTGCATGGCCGTATAGGCCAAAAAGAATACGGACGAGATGAGGCCCAACTGGGCCTCATCCAGTCCCCACTCCGTTCCGATGGCGCCGAGGACCGGCGACAGGATCGTCCGGCCGCTGTAAAGGAAAACCCATCCCAGGAAGCACAGCGCCACCACGACCATCCAGTACGGCAGGCGAGCCGCCCGCCGATCAGAACTCATGAGAGCGGTCACCTCACGACCCGACGACGTTGGCGAGACGACCAAGTCCCTCGGCTTCTACGACCACCGTGTCCCCGATCTCGAGAAAGCGAGGCGGGTCCAAGGCAAAGCCGCATCCGGGGCCAGTGCCCGTGGCGATGATATCGCCTGGCTCCAACGTGATGTTGCGGGAGATTTCCTCGACGATCGCCGCGATGTCAAACACCATGTCGCGGGTGCGGAACCTCTGCCGCTCCTCCCCATTGACGGTCACCCGGATCTCGAAGTCCGGCTGGGGGACGGCCGGATCGGCCAGCACGATCCACGGACCAGTAGGGCAGAAGGTGTCGCAAGACTTGCCCAGAAACCACTGCGGTCCCCGCTGCTGCAGGTCGCGGGCCGTGATGTCGTTGAGCAGCATGTAGCCAAACACATGCTCCGCCACCTGGGACGCCGGAATGCCGCGGCCGCCTTTGCCGATGACGACGGCCAACTCACCCTCATAGTCGAGACAATTGGTATTGGCGGGGCGGCGAACGACCTCGTCGGGACCGATGATGCTGGTGTGGGCCTTGGTGAAAACGACGGGCGCCTGCGGCCGCTCCTTCGAATCACCCCACGCTCGATGGCCCTCGGCGATATGGTCCAGGTAATTCTTGCCAACGCAAAAGACATTCTTCGGCGGCCGGGGAATCGGCGCCGCGAACCGAACGCTTTCCACCGGACGCCAGGCGTCGTCGGATGCGGAGGAAACGATGGACCGCAACCGCTCGAGCCCTTCGGACCCACTCTGTATCAGGGACAGAACGCTCACCGACCAAGCCGCTCCCCCGGCCGCCGCCGTCACATCCAAAACCCGTTGGCCGTCCACGACGGCCAAGTGAGGCGTTCCGCCGTCACCTGCTTCCTTAGGAATGACCATCGCTACCTTCATACCGCGTCAACCCCGTCTGCCATAATTAGAGCGGCCGCCGCCCTACCGTCCGGCAGCGGCCGCCTGTTGGTCAAAGTTTCCGCTCGCCAGCGAAGGCTGACCGGCAGGCTACGGCCGGAAGCCCTCGGGCGCGGCAATGGTCGACATGTCGACCGTCGTCAAGTTGTCCCCGGTGACGAGCACCGACGACGTCTTGATGTCCGCCTCGTAAGGCAGCCCCATCAGCAAGTTGAGCACATTTTGCACGGCCAGCCGGCCCTGCAGGACCACCTGCTGGGCGGTGTCGGCGTAGATCTTCCCCTCGGCCAAATACTGCCGGCCGATCTGGCTCAGGTTGGAACCGGTGACGATCACTTTCCCGGTCAGGCCAGCGGCCTCCAGGGCGTCGGCCGCGCCCGCGGACAGGTCATCGGTGGCGCCGTACACACCCGCCAGGTTGGGGAAGCGGGCAATCCAGTCTTCCATCAGCTGCAAGCCGGAGAGCCGGTCGCTGTTGGAAAACTGCTCCGCCACGATGGTGATGCCGGGGTACTGGGCGATGGTATCCCGGAACCCGGCCCGGCGCTCCTCCGCCCAGCTGGCGCCCGGCGGGCCCGCCATGATGGCCACCTGGCCGCGACCATTTAGCGCCTCGGCCATGGCCTTGGCCTGGAGCACGCCCATATCGTAGTGGTCCGCCCCGACCCGGATCGCCAGCTTGTCGGTGGCGGGCAGGCTGCTCAAGCCTACAACCGGAATGCCCCGCCCCGCCGCGAACTCGACCACGCTGGCGATGGCGTCACCGTTGGTGGCGCCCACGAGGAGGGCGTCGACGCGCCGCTGCACCAGATCCTGGATTTGCTGAATCTGGCGCAGGGTGTTGTTGTAGCCGCCGGCATCCAGCACGATGACCTGCACACCCTGGCGCTTGGCCTCATCCACTACGCCGTAATACATGTTCACCCAAAACTCGGTGTTGAGGGCAGGCGTCGACAGCCCGAGGACGATGTCCTCTTTGGCCTTCTGCGCCAGCACCGGCGCCGCTGCCGCGACAAGCACGACGATCAAAGAGGCGACGATCAGACTTGTCAGCCGCTGCGTCTGGACTGTCATAACCGCATCTCTCCCCTTCATAAATGCTGCAGTGTCCATAATGCCGAACTGCGAGCGTCATAGCTTGCCGGGTCGGCGCAAACCCGGCAGCCGCATCTCAACGGCCTGTCTCCCTCGGACCTCACCTCCCTTCCGGCCTTGCCGGGTGTTCAATCTGTCCCGGGCGACGCAACTTGCCAAGTCCGCGGCGCACGATGAGCTGCAAGCGGTCTTGGAAGCGATGCACGAACAAAGCTGCGATCAGGGCGATCCCCAGTACGATTTGCTGCGTGTAAGGCTGAACGCCCGACAAATTCATGCCGTTGCTCAGCGTCATGATCACGAGGGCACCCCAGAGCCCGCCCAGGGCGCTGCGGTTTAGCCGGCTGGACGCCCCCCCGATCACGGCGGCGGCGATGGTCTGAAGCTCGAGACCGCTCCCGATCAGCTGGTTTCCGCCCCCCGACTGGGCCATCCAGACGAGGCTCGCTGTGGCGCCGGCCAAGCCGCTCAACGAAAACGCGAGCACCTTGAGACCGAACACATTGACACCCATCATCCGGGCGCCGTGTTCGTCGCTGCCGACGGCCTGCAAGCGGACGCCAAGGTCGGAATGGGCCAGCAGATAATGGGTCAAAAGAAACGCGGCCGCGCCCAGGATGACCGGCGCGGGGATGCCCCAAAGGTCCCCCCAGCCAAGCCAGTAGACAGAGAACGGGATGCCCAGCAGCGGCTGCCCGTCGGTGACGAGGAATGCTAGGCCGCGCGCTGCGCTCAGCATGGCGATGGTGACGATAACCGGGCTCAGATGGTAGCGGGCCACGATCCAACCGTTAACCGCACCAAGCGCCGCCCCGACCACAGGGCCCAGGAGCACCCCCCACGCGGAACCGGTGCTGATCGCGCCGTAGGCCGCCGCCATGGAGGAAAGCGCGGCGACAGCTCCGATGGAAATGTCGAGGCCGCCAACGGTCATCACCAATATTTGCCCGCACGTGGCGATAACCAATGGCGCCGCCTGGAACAAGAGGTTCTGCAGGTTGGCCGCGTCAGCGAAAAACGGCGCCCGGGCGATAAAGGCAAAGTAGATGTATAGGAGCACCACAAGCAGCATCGGCGCCCATGCGCTCACAAGCCGCGCCAGGCGCCATTCCAGCCGCGCGGAGCCGTGCGGCGAACGACTAGCGGCAGCCTGCACGGTCACATCCCCCCTTGGGCGCCTGCAGCCGCGCGCCGGGGGAGAAGTCCCCGCCAGCGGCGGCGCCCTCTAGATCCTTCTCGCCCGTCCCGCTCCCCGCCGACGATGATGGCCACGATGGTGACGACCCCTACCGCGATCATCTGCCAGTAGGTCGACACGTTCACCACGTTGAGCGCATTCTTGACGACGCTGAGCAGCAGCGCGCCCAGAAACACCTGCAGCATGGTGCCCCGGCCGCCGCGCATCGACACCCCGCCGACGGCGACGGCGGCAATCGCGTCAAACTGCAGCGTCGGCGCCAGCTCCGGCTGGCCCGAGTTGACCCGGGAGGACAAAATGACGCCGGCGATCCCGGCGAACAGTCCCGCCAGGACGTAAGCCATGAGCTGAATCCGGGCCACGTTGACCCCGGACAGTTCCGCGGCCCGCCGGTTGCCGCCGATCATCAAGATTTGGCGTCCCAAAGTGGTGCGGGTCACCAAAAGGTGGGCAAGCACCAAAAGCACCAACGCCGCTACAAAGGGAAGTGGAAGAGGTCCCACCGTACCTTGCCCCAACAGGTTGTAGCCGGCCGGAGGGAACTCAATGGACTGCCCGCCTCCCAGCGCGAGCGCGAGCCCATGCCCGTACGTGAGGGTGCCAAAGGTGGCGATGAACGGCGGGATCTTGAGGTACGCCACCATAAATCCGTTGATGATCCCAAACGCGACACCCACCAATACCCCTGCCCCCCAGCCAGCAAGGGCGCTTCCCACTGCCTGGCCCGCCAGCACCCCCACCATGCTCACCATGGCGACGACCGCGCCCGTGGAAAGGTCGATGCTGCCGGTGAATATCACAAGCCCCATCCCGTACGCTGCGATAGCCAGCGGCGCCGCTTGCCGCAGCACCGACACCAGATTCCGTTCAGTTAAAAACCGGGGTTCCACCAGCCCAGCGACGAGAACGACGGCGATGAGGACCAGCGCCATTCCGCTGCCGGGGAACCGCCACCACGCTTCTTTGCCGGTTCGCTCCTTGGACGAGGCCGTTTCGCCTCTCACGCCGCTTCACCCCCGATGGCCAATGCCAGCAGGCGCTCCTGGCTGGCCTCTTCAGCCGGCATCCGGCCGACGATTTCCCCGCGCCGCATGACCAAGATCCGGTCGCTTAGACGAATCACTTCCTGAAAGTCGGAAGACACGACCACGATGGCAACGCCTTGGGCCTTGAGCTCTTCCAAGACCGCGTAAATCTCTTCGCGAGCCCCCACGTCGACGCCCCGGGTGGGCTCCGCCACGACCAGCAGCTTAAGAGACGGTTGAATCCATTTGCCCACCACCAGCTTCTGCTGGTTGCCGCCGCTCAGCGA
>LZRQ01000071.1 GCA_002159155.1 Firmicutes bacterium ZCTH02-B6 | reverse complement strand
GCCCCAGGAGCTCGCGCCCTAACACGAAGAGGCGTTCCGCGCCGCGCCGTGGCGCGATACATGGGCCGTGCGACCGCCAGCCGCGGCCGCACGGCCCAATGTCCTGCAGGGAGGCGGTGTCATGGCCCAGCTTGGCTTTCACGGACTGATTGGCGTCGGTTTAGCGCGGCTAGTGGCGCCCGGAGGCACACAGGGCGATGCCGCACCGGTGCCGCAAACGCCGCTCGGCCCCGTGGCCGGCGGGGCCCGGACGCCTGCTCTTGCCGACCCGGCCGGCAACCTGCGCTGGGGTCTAGTGGTAGGCTCCATCCTGCCCGATACGGACCTTTTCCTGCTCGGTCCCCTCTACCTCATCAGCGCCCAGCTCGGATTGGCGATGCACCGTACGTTTACCCACAGTCTTTTGGTGGCGGCAGCGGTGCTCGCGTACTTTCGGCTGCGTTCGAGCGGCGGCCGGGACACAGCATGTTGGAACCTTGGCATCGGGATCGCCACTGGAATGGCGGTACACTCGTTGACCGACCTGATCGTGTGGTTTTCCGGAGTGGACCTACTTTGGCCTTTGGGAGTGCTGGGACTGCCCAGCTGGGTCAATTTCTGGGAAGGTCACGTCAACCCGCCCATCGTGCCCAAGCTGCTGGGGGCGGCCGATTATCTGGCGTTCGCCCTGTATTACCGCTACCTCTACAACCGGGCCCAGGCCTTAGGCACCGACCAGGCCTTCGTGCCCCGGGTCCACCGGTATTTCCAGTTGAGCCTTGCCCTGTGGGTCGTCTATACCGGCCTGGCGTTAACGCCCATCGCTGCGGGTCTCTTTGACATCGTGCACTACGCCGTATTCATCGTCGTCTTCCTGCCCATGGTCCTGCAGGCGACGTGGCGCATGCGCAGCACTCTTTCGGCACCTGGGCACGGCGACGCGGCCGGGGTGCGAGCCCCGCTGGTTTCCAGGCACCGGTAGAGCCACTCCCAGTGCGGGCGCTGCGTCACGGCTCATCCCATCAGGCAACATGTGGCGGGTCGTCCGGCGCCCGTACTAGGTCCCACACTTGCTGGGCGCCCTCCAGGGCTTCCTCAACGCTTTCGGCGATGATGGTCACATGGCCCATTTTTCTGTCCCGCCGCGCCTCGCTCTTGCCGTAAACATGCAGGTGCACTCCCTCGACCCTCAACAGCCGCCCGAGGGAAGCCTGCATCCTCGACATGTGCTGGCCCAGCAAGTTGACCATGACGGCTGGACGCAGGAGGGCTGTCGACCCCACTGGCAGCCCGCAGACGGTGCGAACGTGCTGTTGGAACTGGGACGTAACGCACGCCTCGATGGTGTAGTGGCCAGAGTTGTGGGGCCGCGGCGCAAACTCGTTGACATATAGCACCTCGTCCCCGGTGAGAAACAGCTCCAACCCGAGCACGCCGACGGCGTCTAGCCCATGTGCCAGGCGCACGGCAAACTCTTGCGCCCTGCTGGCGACCCCCGCGCTGACCCGCGCCGGCACGATGGACACGTGCAGGATCCCCCGCCGGTGAATGTTCTCCGCCACCGGATAGACCGCTGTTTCGCCCTGAGGGTTGCGGGCAACAATCACGGACAGCTCCCGTACAAAAGGGACCCGCGCCTCAAGGATGAAACGGCGCGCACTCTCTCCCTTTCCCCGGTCACCGCAGCCGGAACCATGGGAGGTTGCCCACTCCCATGCGGTGGAAAGATCGTCCGGTCCATGCAGCCACCGCTGGCCTTTCCCATCGTACCCGCCTGTGGCTGTCTTAAGCAGGCAGGGATACCCGACAACCCCTACGCTCGCTTCGAGTTCGGGCCACGAGGTCACCGGGCGGAAAGGAGCGACAGGCAGCCCCAACGCCGCAAATGTCTCCTTTTCCCGCACGCGGTCTTGCGAGACGGCCAGGACGCGGCTGGACGGGCGTACCAGTGCCGCTTCCTCTAAGGCAGCGGCGACCGGAGCGGCCACGTTCTCAAACTCGTAGGTCACCACATCGCACACCGCCGCCAGCCGCCGCGCAGCGATCGCGTCGTCCAAATGGGCCGTGAAGCGGTGATCGGCCACCTGCGCGCACGGTGCGTCGGGCACCGGATCGAGGGTCGCGACGCGGTACCCCATGTGGCGGGCAGCCAGGGCGGTCATGCGCCCCAGCTGCCCGCCACCCAGAATCCCGATGGTGGCCCCAGGAGGTACGATGGAGACCGGCCGCGGGCGGTCCGACGGCGGGGAGGATGGGGAACTTGTCGCCGGCACGTCAACGCTCATGGCAGGTCCTGATTCGCCAGCACTTCCTTGGCGACGCGCTCGCGGCGCTCTTTAAGTCGCTGGCGGATGTCCGGATACTTGTTGGCGAGGATGGCGGCAGCCATGAGGCCCGCGTTGGCGGCACCTGCGGTCCCGATAGCCATGGTGGCCACGGGAACACCGGCGGGCATCTGAACGATGCTCAGGAGCGAATCGAGCCCGTTCAGCGCCCTGGACTGCACCGGCACCCCGATGACGGGAAGCGTGGTCTTGCTAGCGGTCATGCCGGGCAAGTGCGCCGCGCCGCCTGCCCCGGCGATGATCACCTCCAACCCGCGCTCCTCCGCCCGCTCGGCGTACTCAAACATGCGGTCCGGCGTGCGGTGGGCGGAAACGACCGCCGTCTCGTAAGGGATCTCAAGCTCATCCAGGACCGCCGCGGCCGCCCGCATCGTCTCCCAGTCGGAGCGGCTGCCCATGATGATCCCCACCAGCGGCCTCATTGCCGGCGTCCCCCTCTCCTGCCTGCGACGAAGTGGGCCTTAAAATCGTCTGTCATCGTCGGCTCCTGCTCCGTCACCCACCACAGCTCCACCCACTCTCGCATGAGATAGTGAGCAAAGTGGGACGCGTAATCGTAGTCCACATAAACCTCCCCGGTCTCCCGCAGTTGCCGCGCTAGCTCCGGGAAAACGCTCGTCTCAAGGGTGCGACCGTCCAGCCCCGGCCAGCTCCTTTCCCCACGGCCCGCGCGCCCGTCCGCGGGCTGCTGTTACACGTTGAAGCGGAAGTGGATGACCTCGCCGTCCTGCACCAGGTAATCCTTGCCCTCAACCCGCAGCTGCCCCTTTTCCTTCAAGGCATGCAGGCTTCCTTCACGCAGGAGCTCCTGGTGGTCGGCCACCTCTGCCCGGATGAAGCCCCGCTCGATGTCGGAATGGATGACTCCGGCAGCCTCTCGCGCCGTTGCGCCGCGCCGCACCGTCCACGCCCGCACCTCGTCGCTGCCCACCGTGAAAAAGGAAATAAGGTCGAGGGCTTGATAGGCGGACCTTGCCAGGCGCGCAATGCCGGGCTCCGACAGGCCGAGGTCCGCCAAAAACGCGGCCCGTTCCTCCTCCGGCAGCTCCTCAATTTCCGCTTCAATCAGGGCGGCCAACTCGACCACGGGGATCCGGCGTTCCGCTGCCCACGCATGCAGCTCCTCGCGGCCAGGATACTCTCCCGACCGGAGTTGCTCTTCGTCCACGTTGACGGCAAGCACTACCGGTTTGGTCGTCACGAACGAGTACGGCTTGAGCAACGCCAGCTCCTCATTGGTAAATGCCAGCGCCCGCATGGGCCGGCCCGCCTCCAATTCCGGACGTATCCGCTCAAACAGCCGCATTTCCTCATCGTGGCGCAGTCCTTTCTTGCGAGCCTCAGCCAACCGCTCAAGCCGCGTCTCCACCAGCGTCCAGTCCATCAACACAAGTTCCTCATACACCCGCCGGGCGTCCCGCAGCGCGTCCGGCGAGCCAAGAGGATGGGGTACATGAGGGGCCGTAAATGCCCGCACTACCTGAACCAAGCAATCGATAGGGCGCAGGGACTCGGCCAGCTCCCGGGCGGCCACGCCGGCACCGGTGCGGGCCGCATCCAGCTGCAGCCCGGGCAGCTCAGTGCACTCCAGTTGCGCATACACCGTCCGCTTGGGCTGGAAGAGCCGGCTCAAAGCATCCACCCGGGCGTCGGGGACGGGCGCTGCGCCGACCCGCGCTTTGCCCGGCGCCCCCGCCTGCCCACGCGTCAACAGCCGCAGCAGGGTGGATTTACCCGAGGACGGCAAGCCGATGAGACCTATCTTCATGCTTGACCGTCCTCCCGCTCCTGCGCGGAATCCACAACGGTGCTGAAAGTCTCCAGCCGGCTAGGTCCCCGATAGGCCTCTTGGGGCAGCCGGCCCGGGCGGGAATGCCCTTGCTGAAACGCCTCAGACTGCGTCCAGGCGATGTAATGCTCCTTCGATTCCCACATGGTAAGCACCACGTACGGGTCCTCGTCGTTTTCGGGCCGAAGGACCATGGTACGGATGAATCCCGGCATCCGGTCCACCGCGCCCGCCCGCTGGCGGAAGCGATCTTCAAAGGCCTCCCCAAATCCAGGACGGACCGGGATGCGGTTCATAACCACAAACAACCCGTGCACCTCCTCAAGACTGGACCTCCGGATCTTCGGCCCCCGCCGCAGGGAGTCCTGTCTGAAGGGTGCACCGGAGGAGCGGCTGTCACCGCTCCATTGTGCCGGACCAGACCACCCGGAGACCTGGCCTGGCCTCGCCGCCAGCAATGCTCATGACAGCCTCTGCGCCGATCCCGGGCGAGTCGGCCCCGTCGAGGGCATAATGCAGGCCGAGCGTGAAGGTGGTGAGGGGAAGGCGCTCCATCCTCCCGGGGGTGGCATGTGTCACGCCAGCTGTGAAGCTCACCTTGTCATTGGCGACGAACGCGGCCCGGCCCCCTACCAACAGCAGAGCCCCGCCCCTACCATCCGCTGCGACCCCGACGGCACCGGAGAGTACGACCGGATCGCGCATCCGGGTAACGGCCAATTGAGCTTCCCATGGGGTCGCGTGGCCCGAAAAGATCATCAGGTCCAACGTGGGTTGCCACGCGGATTCTTGCCCGACGCGCCACGAAGCACCGAGCCCGACTCTACCCGGGGACGCTTCCCACGCCCATCCGGGCGGCAGCTCGTTGGGCGGTGCCCGTCGGACCACATCCCCACCCACGGCGGCCGCAGCCCGCAGCGCAAACCGCCCGCTCACCCAGTACCCAACGACTGCGTGTGCTCCGACCCTATAGCGGTGTTCCACCAGCGCCTGAGGCGTCCCGCTTACGGTCCACTCCACGGTCTGGTGGCCTCCCGCCATTATGTCCAAAGCCAGCTCGTAATGCAGCTCACCGGCTGCCGGTGCCGGCCGCCAGAGGGGGTCGATGGACGTGGACGGCTGGGCCAACGCGGGTGGAGAAATCGTCGCACTGGCCCACAAGGACAGTGCGACCGCCCAGGCGGCCCTGACTCCACCAGCAAGCCGGAACTGAACAGTTGCCTTACGGCCAATCATCGCCAGCTCCCTCCCCGCCGGCGCAGCTGGGCCAACCGTCCAGCAGCCCATGACAATGCCTCCTCCTGGAGCGCCCGGGCTCTTGCCGCCAGCTCCGTCTGGGGCAGAGGAACCAGGGCCACGCCCGAATAGCCTTTTTCCTCCGCCAGCTCGTCCCAGCGCACTAGGCGCCGGCCCCAGGAAGGATCGGCCAGCAGCACCCAGTCTCCTACCAGTCCCACCGCCACCACGTAGTGGGGCTCAGGCCGGGTCACGTGCACGATGACGGGCAAGCCGCCTTGCCTGAAATAGGCGGCCAAGCTGCCGGGCTCGACCCGATATCCCCGCACGGGCAACCCTTTCTCCGTCAGGGAACGCACCAACGCAGCAGCGTGGATGCCCGCGCCGGGGTTTTGGCCGCCGTCAGCCATGGCCCCCAACGCGAGCTCCAGCATCTCCTCTTCCGTGGCTGGTATGCCGAAGTAGTGGTGAAGCAGCGTCGCGGCCGCGGCGGGGCCGCACGTGTACCAGTCGGACTGCGCGACGACACCCTCATACCGTAGCTCCCGCCAGCTGACCGGGCGGCCCTTGGACGCCGCGTGGGGCGCCCATGCCGCCGCGCCGGCGACGGCAGCCGCCAGGATGAGCAGGCACCGCCTCGCCGCATCTTTACCGGTCCAGCGCATCCCGCCACCGCCCCTTCCCTTGGCGTGCCTTCACCGCGGTTGTACCACCTGTTTCAGTACGGCACGACCCGCAAAGCGCGGTATCGTGAGGCAGGAGATCTGGACACAACAGGGGAAACTCGGAACGGGTATGGCCGGGTGCGTTATTCCCGGCGACAATCGATGGAGGGACGTGCGGATGTCATCCACCAACAGCACCTTTGTGCACTACACCGCGTTTCGCCGCAAGCGGCGGGCCCACTCCCTGGCTGGTCGGCTCAACTCCATCCGGGGCGAATGGGAGGACATCCTCTCCGAAGCACAGCCAGAGGTGCAGGTGCGGGGGATTTACTCCACCGTGGGCTTTCGCGCTGACAGCGACCTGATGCTGTGGACGATCTCCGAATCGCCTGACGCCCTGCAACGTGTGGTGGTACGCCTGCAGAAGAGCGAGCTGGGACGCGACTTGACCCTCAGCTGGGCGTTTATGGGCGTGCACCGGCCAGCCGAGTTCGCCCCCGACCATATACCGGCCTTCCTGCGGGGCGTGCCGCCGGCCAAGTACATCTCCGTGTATCCTTTCGTGCGCAGCCCCGAATGGTACCTGTTGTCGCCCCCAGAGCGCGGGCGCATGCTCAAAGAACACGGGGCACTGGGCAAGCCCTTTGACGATGTGCTCACCAACACGACACAGGCCTTTGGCTTGACCGACTACGAGTGGCTGCTGGCCTTTGAGTCGGACCGCCTGGACCGCATCGTCGACATGGTTCGCGCCCTGCGCCCGGCCGAGGCCCGCCGCTATACCAAGGTCGAGATCCCGTTCATCGTAGGCATCCGGAAGGAATTGGGCGATGTTCTAGCCGACCTGGTGTAGTAGCCCACCCATCGGGGCTGGGTGCGCTGTGAACTAGGTCGGAATTCCACGACCAGCGAGAGCTCGTCACCGGCGGCGTCCGCGGCCAACGCGCGACCGCTACGCGCGCTCACGACGCAGGCGCGTCATTGAGCCGCGTCTTGACGCCGCCGGCTCCTCCCTGCCTGCCCTCCGCCTCTTCACGGGCCCAGCGGAAAAACGCCCGGCCCATGAAGTAGATGAGGATGGCCATGCCGCCGATTTTCATGATGATCCCGGCCGCCTGCTGATCCTCAAGCGGTGAAACGCCCCAAGGGTCCGGCGCGGCCGCGTAAAACTCGTAAAACACCGAGTCGGCAAAAGTGATGCCGGCGAAGACCGGCAGCTGGACCAGCAGGATCATGAAAATGTAAACGACCTGCGCCCCGTAGGACAACCGCGGCAGCTGCGGAACGTCGCTCAAGAGCGGCCACCACATCATCAGCGCTGTTACCACCAGCAGCACGTGCTGGATGGGGTGCAACCAGTGGCTGATTAGCGGCGCCTGGTAAAAGTAAGGCAAATGCCACGCCGCATTGACGATGTTGAAGGCCAAGAGCGTCACCACGGGCCTCGTCAGGCCGCGCAGCAGCCGCATGGCCCAAGGCCGCTGCAGCGCCCGCTGAACGAGCCACGGCGGTGTGCCCGCGATGAGAAGAGGCGCCATCACCATCGTCAAGAGCACGTGCTGCAGCATGTGAACGCTGAAGAGGTGCTCTTCCGAGATGAAGTGGATGGGGGTAGCCTCGGACAAGGCCATGACGGCGAGACCTGCCGTGAAATAATAGAAACGTTGCCGCTCGACGCCCTCGGCCAGCCCCCACCGCTCACGATACGGACCAACTAGATAGCAGTAGACGGTGAAAAACGCGCAGATGACGGTGAGAACTTCCGGGTACCACCAGCGCAAGGCCCCGCCCGGCATGGCGTGCAGCAGCACGCCGCCTAAAGCCATGTCCATTATCGCCACGGTGTGACCTCCCAACGCCTGCCGGCGGCGACCAGCTGCGTACTCACAAGATGATAACCGTCACCGCCAACCCGATCAGGATGGCCAGCACCATCCCAAACGCAAAGAAACCGGTGTAAATGCGGCTATCGTACTTGAGGTGCATGAAAAAGGCGGCCACGAGGAGGAACTTCCATGCGGACAACGCCACCAAAATCGCCGCCAGCGCAGGCCGCAACGCCTCGATGTAAATAGCCACCACTTCGACGACCGTCAGGACGAACAGCATCAGGCCCACTTTCACATAATCGCGCGTCGTGGGCTGAACTTGCTGAGCCTTCTCCATCCCACTCGCCCCCATGCGTCACACGCCCGCTTCGGTCAACAGGAAGACCAGCGTGAAGATCACGATCCAGACCACGTCTACAAAGTGCCAGTACAACCCAGCCACGTCAACGTTGACCGCGTGCTCCTTGCGCAACGTACCGCGGAAGGAGCTGATGGCAATGACGCTTAGCCAGAGCATGCCAAAGATGACGTGGGCTTTATGGAAACCGGTCAGGATGTAGAACACGCTGCCGAAAATGTTCGTGTGCCACGTCAGCCCAAAGTCGTGGGCCAGGTGCCACCACTCGTAGAACTGGATGACCAAAAACCCGAGGCCACCCAAGATAGTCATGGCCAGGAACTTGCCCACAGCCCGCATTTCGCCCCGGTGAGCGGCCGAAACGCCCAGCGCCATCGTCAAGCTGCTCATGAGCAGGATGAACGTGCTGACGGTGGTCAGCGGGATGTTGACGACCTCATCTGGGTGCGGCCCGACGACGCTACGATACCGGAACACCATGTACGTGGTGATCAGCGCCGCAAAGAACATCGACTCCGACGCGATAAACAGCCACGTCGCCAGCTTTTGATTGGGAATACCCAAGGCAGTAGGATGATGGTGCGCGTGGGCCTCGCCGTGTGCGTCCACGTGCCCCGCCGCGGTGATCGACGCTTGGCTCATCAGTGGCTCCCTCCAGGCCGGATGGTCCGCAGGTTGTCGCCCTCAAGGGCCCAGCCCACGAGGCTTAGCAGTGCGACGGCCACACCGCCCCAGAACACGGGCATGTAATACAGGAGCCCGTACGCACCCACAAACAGCCCCAGGGCCGTCAGGACCGGCATGTACGTACCCCCAGGCATGACGATGACTTCTTCGGGCGCCTCCTCGGCCGCGGCCGCGGTCTGCACAGCTGCACCGTGGGCCAGCTGCGGGTGCTTGCGGACCCACAGCTCATCCCGGCTCGTCACGTGCGGGATCCGAGCAAAATTGTACTCAGGAACAGGGGACGGGATGGTCCACTCCAGGGTGCGGCCATCCCACGGGTCCGCCGGCGCCGGCTCACCCCGCCGCAGGCTCATCAGCAGGTTGTAGAGCGTGATCAGGATGCTCAACCCCATGATGAGAGCCCCGAGAGTCGAGACGGCGTTCCAGATGTCGAAGCCCATGCCGGCGTCGTAGGTGTAGATACGACGGGGCATCCCCAGCACACCCAGGACGTTCATCGGGAAAAACGTCAGGTTAAACCCGACAAACAGCGACCAAAAGCCAATCTTGCCCAGCCGCTCGTCTAGCATGCGCCCAAACATCTTAGGCGCCCAATAGTGGATGGCCGCGATGAGCGAAAACAGGGCGCCGCCGATCATGACATAGTGGAAGTGCCCGACCACGAAGTAGGTGTGGTGGATCTGGGTATTGCTGGGCGCCGCAGACAGCATGACGCCAGTCAGGCCACCGATGAGGAACAAGGCCAAGAACCCGAGAGCATACATCATCGCGGCCGTGAAACGAATACGGCCGCCGTAGAGGGTGCCAATCCAGTTGAACATCTTGATGCCCGTAGGCACCGCGATGATCATGGTGGCCAGGGCAAACACCGTGTTGACCACCGGCCCCATGCCCACCGTGAACAGGTGGTGCGACCATACGCCGAAGCCGACAAAGCCGATCAGCATGGTGGAAAACACCATGACCGAGTAGCCAAACAGCGGCTTGCGGGAAAAGACCGGCAGAATCTCCGAGACGATGCCCATGGCCGGCAGGACGATGATGTACACCTCCGGGTGGCCAAACACCCAGAAGAGGTGGTGATATACCGTCAGATCCGAGCCAGCGAAAATGTCGAACAGAAGTGTACCAAACATCCGGTCAAACAAGCTCAACAGCAGCGCGACCGTGATGACCGGGAACGAGAAGACGATCAGAAACGACGTCACCATCGTGGCCCAGGCGAACATCGGCAGCCGCATGAGGCTCATGCCGGGCGCCCGCATGTTCAGAATGGTGACGATGAAGTTGAATCCCGACACCAGGGTCCCGATGCCCGTCAACAGCAGTCCGATGATCCAGAAGTCCACACCGAACCCGGGGTTGAAGTGCTTCAAGCTGTAGTTGGGATACCCGAACCAGCCGGCGTCCGACGGGCCACCCAAAAACCAGCTGGAATTGAGGAAGATGCCCCCCAACAGGAACATCCAGTAGCTGAAAGCGTTGAGTTTCGGAAACGCGACGTCCCGCGCCCCGATGAGCAGCGGGATGAAGTAGTTGAAGAAGCTCGCGGTCAAGGGCATGATCGCGAGAAAGATCATGGTCGTCGCGTGCATGGTGAACAGCTGGTTGAACAAGTCGGGCCCGATGATGTTTTGGTTGGGTCCCGCCAGCTGCAGCCTCATGAGCAGGGCCTCGATGCCGCCAATTAGGAAGAAGGCGATGGAGGTCCAGAAGTACATAATACCGATGCGCTTGTGATCGACGGTCGTCACCCAGCTCCAGAAACCCGTCTCAGCCTTGGGCTTGGGCAACGCCTGCCAAAAGGAACGCTCCGCGGTCATCGTCGCCATAACCAATACCCCTCTGCACCCGTGTTTCCCGCACCGGAGGCCGCGGTGCACCCGCGACCTCAGACCAGCGCCAACTCTCCACCTACCGCAAGCTCGTCAGGAAAGCCACCACATCCTGGAGCTCATCCGGCGTCAGGCCAACCCGCGGCATGAGCGATCCGGGCTTGATGGCCTGGGGATCGGAAATCCAACGCGCCAGGTTCTCCGGCGTGTTGTCCAAGATGCCCGCGGCGATGGTCGTCCTGGCGCCGATGTCGGTCAGGTTGGGCCCAGCCGTGCCCTGGGCAGCCGTCCCTTCGATGGTGTGGCATGCGAAGCAGGCGCGAGTCTCAAACACCTGCCGCCCGCGCTCGACCGCCGCCAGCTGCGCTTCGCTCTCCACCACCGGCCCACGGCCCCAGTTTGCCGCCCAGGCGTCAAACTCGGCCGGAGGCAACGCTACGACTCGCATGCGCATGTTGGCGTGGTGTGTACCGCACAGTTCAGCGCACTGGCCGTAATAGACTCCAGGTTCGTCGGCCTGCAGCCACATCTGGTTGGTGCGGCCGGGGATCGCATCCATCTTGCCGGCTAGTTTGGGCACCCAGAACTTGTGGATGACGTCATCGGTTTGGATAATCAGCCGAACCGGCCGCCCGACCGGGATACGGATCTCGTTACCCGTCACGATGCCCAACTGGGTGTACTCGAACTCCCACCACCACTGATGGCCCACGACCCGAATCTCGAGCGCGTCCTCACCGGGATCCGCGGCCAAGGCAAAGGACAAGCGCACCGTAGGAATCGCGATGATCAGCAACAGCAGGAACGGAATCAGGGTCCAGACCACTTCCAGCTTGTGGTTGCCTTCGATCTGCGGGGGAAGCTCCTCTTCCGCTGCAGCCGCCGTCTCCCGCTGCACAGCGGTTCCTGCCTGACCCGCGCGAGCACCCGCTTTCGCACGCTCCCGGAAGCGCACTAGGGTGTATACGAGAATTCCGCTCACCGTAACGAAGATGCCGAGCATGATGTACAGGGTCAGCAAGAAGAGCTGCCCCTGCATGGCCGCCACCGGACCCGCCGGATCCAGCCAGTATTGGGGCCCGGCCGCCGCCGCCGGCAAGGCCGCCCCTGCCGCACCCACAGCCCCGAGACCGAGCCGTAGCACATGCCGGAAGTGTCTCATGTCCGCAACCTCACCCGCATCTTGACCGTGGTTGTTGTGACAATTGTCCCAGACTGATTGGGACAAACACCATTTCCTTTCTCGCCAACTCCCCATTTTCCTGCCGCCGCCGCTCCTACCCTGGAACTGGCACGTCCCGCGCCGCGCTACAGCGCCTTCCGGCCGGCAAGGGCCCGCGTGGACGGCCGGCCCGGGACTGCATATAGACAACACAGAAGCCAAGAGGAGGCGAACCAAGTGAACCCTGCTGCCATCGCCGCCGATCAGCCTACGCCGCGCAAGGTGGCCATCGTGGGCGGCGGCCCGACGCGGGTCATGGCGCCGTTCAACGACCCCACCTGGGAAATTTGGGCTTTTTCCAGCCGCCGCTGGCAGCCGCCCCGGGTCACCCGCTGGTTTGAGCTGCACGCGCTGACGGATCTGCGGCAGCAGCTCGCCAGCCGCAAACCCGGCCGGCGGACTTTCCCCGAGTACTGGCGCTACCTCTCCTCGCTGCCTTGCCCTGTGTATATGCAGCGGCGGCACCGGGCCATCCCTACCAGCGTCCCTTTCCCCCTTGGGCCCGTGCTCAAGCGGTTCGGCCGCTGTTTCACCAGCACCGCCTCGTACCTCGTCGCCTTGGCGATCCTCGAGGGGGCGCAAGTCATCGGGCTGTGGGGAGTAAACCCCAAACGAAGCGACAAGGGGCACCGGGATGAGGACTACTCCCGCCAGCGGGCCGCCCTGGAGTACCTTCTGGGGGTCGCACGCCAGCGCGGTATCGAAGTGGTGCTGCCACCGGGGGTGTCCCTGCGCGTCCCGGAACGCCCGCGGTTTGTGGCCACGCCCGTCTTATATGCCTACGACTGGCGTTCCCCTCACGCGTGGTGGCGGGACCGGGTACGGGAACAGTGGCGCCTGCAGCGGGCACTGGCACAATCGGCCACACACTCGCACCGTAACCAGGAACACCGCTCCCGCGCCGTCCCAAGCCGAGCCCTCTCGAGTCGCGCAGCCCCCAGCCAGACAATGCCCTACCGGGCAATACCGCCGCGAACGCTCCCGCTCCGGAGCGTCCGTGTGCGGGCACGCGCGACCCGGGTGAACGGCGCTGGCCCGCAGCCCTGAACAGCGACCGCGCCTCGTCCGCTGGCGCCTGGTTATCGCCCGCCGCGCGACGACCACCTTTGTGGCTTGGGATCCTGCAGCCGGGCGCCGCCGTTTCGTCAAGCGTTACCGGTGCTCCGCTGCGGCTCGACGCGAGTTCGCCGCGCTGCGCGCGCTGCCGCGCCATCCATGCCTTGTGAGGCCGCGCGCGTTTTTCATGCAAGGGGGATGTAGCTACATCGTGATGAACTATGTGCGCGGGCAGTCGCTAAAGCAGGCCATCAAGCTTCACGGACCGCTGCCGCTCCCGGTTGTCCGCGCGGCTGTCCACAACATGCTGTCCTGCCTGCATGCCGTGCACCGCGCGGGGTACGTCCACGGAGACCTGCACAGCGGCAACGTGCTGGTCACCGACCTCAAGCGGGGCCGGCTGAAAATCGTGGACTTCCAACACGCCTCGAGAAAGGGTACGTGCGGAACCGCGCCGGCGGTGCCCCGGCTGGGCAAGGTCGCTCCCAAGCTGGCCCCTGAAACGGCCACAGGCCCCTTGACCGACCGGACCGACCTGTACGGCGTCGGCTACATGTGCGCCGCCATGCTGCTGGGCAGAGACCCCCGGCCTGGGGAAATTGCGCTCTTGGCCCAGCGGAATCCCGCTTCCTCCCCGCACAGTAGTCCAAGCGTTTGGGAGGTGCTCGCGACCGCGACGGATCCATCGCCCGCCCGGCGCTTCCGCTCCGCCAGGGAAATGCTGGCCGCGCTTAGGCGAGCACGCTGGACCTTACCTTGAGCTTGCGCCGCTGCTCGAGCTCCACGGGCAGGAGCTCGGACCGCTTGGGCGCCAGCGCCATGGCCACGTTGCGCACATCGCGCACGAGGGGCCTAAGCCCGTCGGGTTCGAGGGACGCCGCATGGTCCGTTCCTTTCCAAGTCCGGTCCAGGGTGAAATGACGCTCGATGACGGCAGCCCCCAGCGTCATGGCCGCGATGTCGGCGGCGATGCCCAAGTGATGACCGGAGAAACCGATGGCCTTTACGTCCCGTCCGTACTCCTCCCGCAGACGCACGATCTCCAGGAGGGAGAGGTCCTCAAAAGACACCGGGTAGCCTGAGACACAGGCATAGAGCACCGCGTCGGCCAGCCGTCCGCGGGAGGCGAGCAAGTTCACGATCGCCTCTTCTTCCCTCCTGGTGGTCATGCCGAGCGAGACGTGGATTTCTCCGTCAAACTCGTCGCACAACAGCCTCAGCAAGTCCCCGTGGGTATTGCAAGCCGAGGGTACTTTGATCATGCTGGGATCGAGACTCATAATTTCGCGTGCGCTGGTCATGTCCCAAACGCTGGCGCTGTACGCCACGCCCAGCGTATCGCACAGTGCTTTGAGCTCCCGGTGAGCGGCCAGGGGCAGTTCTAGGCGCTCCCGGTGCAGCCCATACGTAGGCCCATACGCGTGGGCCGGCACGGGATGAGGGGCGTTGTACTGCTCGGGCGTCAAGCACTCCCGGGGGTTGCGCTTCTGAAACTTGACGGCGTCGACGCCCGCATAACAGGCTGCGACCCGCACCATCTCCCGGGCCGTACCCAGCTCTCCCCTGTGGTTGCAGCCGATCTCAGCGATGACGCGCGGCGGCTGCACCGCGTCCCACCCCCACAAGTTGCATCAAGTCGAGAATTTCTCGCACGCAGCCCCGTCCGGCCGGAGTATCCAGTACGATCTGCGCCGCCCGCCTGGCACACGGAGCGGCGTCCGCTGGGGCGATCCCGCAGCCGCAAAACAGCATGCACGGCACGTCGGGCGCATCGTTGCCCACGTAAACGGTCTTCTGGGGATCAATGCCGTGGTGGGACAGCCAGCGCGAGAGCGCTGGCAACTTGCCGTCGGGGGCAGCGAGGCATGGCAGGCCGAGTTTCAGGCAACGCTGCATGACCGTGGCGCTTTGCTCCAGCGTAAGAACCAGCAGGGTGACGCCGGCCTCTCGGAGCCGCGCCAGCGCCCACCCGTCCCCCCGGTGGCAACTGACCGCTTCCCGGCCGTCTTGATCGACCCACACCCGGTTGTCGGTAAGCACGCCGTCGAAATCCATCACAATGGCCGCCAGGGGTTGGGGAAGCCGCGCCGCCTTTTGCTGCTGCAATCGCCGGCGCAGCAGCGTTTCCGCCAAAAGAAAATCGGTGTCGTCGTCGATCTCGATGCCGCGCTCTTTGGGGATGACGTAAGCC
>LZRQ01000070.1 GCA_002159155.1 Firmicutes bacterium ZCTH02-B6 | reverse complement strand
CCCGTGGCTCGTGCCCGTGGACGTGCAGGTGACGCTGCCGCAGATCGATTGGTGGGTGCACGACAGCGAGGGAACGGCCAATGTCAATGCGGCCCTGCGAGCCAAAGCCGCTGCCCTCATCGAGGAGCTGGCCGAGGTCGGCAACGTCTGGGGCGAGCACACCGTGCAGCTGGCGCAGGCGGGGATCGTCAGCGTGTCGTTCCACTACTCCGCCTATCGCGAGCCGATGGCCCATCCGGCCCACTTGATGGGAGCCGTGACGGCCGACCTGCAAACGGGTACCGTCTATTCGCTTGCGGAGCTGTTTGTCGATGATCGCTACGTGGACCTTTTGTCGCAGGCCGTGGCCAAAGGAATCGCCGCCCAGGACATCCCGACGCTGATCGAGTTTGAAGGCATCAACCCCGACCAGGAGTATTACCTGACCCCCGACGGGCTCGTGGTGTTTTTCCAGCTCTACGAGCTCGCGCCGTACGCATGGGGGTTCCCGCAGTTTCAGGTGCCCTATGAGGAGCTGCTGCCCATCGCGAGGGAAGGGGGCCCCATCCTGCGCCTAGCCGGGGCTGGCCGTTAGGTCATAGGTAAGGGGCAGCGCCGGCCAAGTGGCCGGCGCCGCGGTAAGGGGCCGCACGGAGCGGTACGGGAAAGCCTGGAAATGAGGAGAAACGCCGAGGAGAGAAAAGCGGGTGCCGGCTTAGACGGCCGACCCCCGCGTGTTGGCCCGGATGAACTCCCGGCGCATGCGGGCGATGTTGAGGATGGAAATGCCCTTGGGGCACGCCGCCTCGCACTCGCCGTGGTTGGAGCAGTTGCCGAAGCCTTCCAGGTCCATCTGGGCGACCATGCGCTGTACCCGCCGCTCCCGCTCCGGATGGCCCTGGGGCAAGAGCGCCAGGTGGGAAATTTTCGCAGCGGTGAACAAGGCCGCTGACGCGTTGGGGCAGGCCGCCACGCAGGCGCCGCACCCGATGCACGCCGCGGCGTCCATGGCTTCTTCCGCGATGGGCTTGGGAATGGGGATCGCGTTCGCGTCCGGCGCTGAACCCGTGTTGACCGAGATGTAGCCGCCCGCGGCGATGATGCGGTCAAAGGCGCTGCGGTCCACGACGAGGTCCTTAAGGACGGGGAACGCATCGGCCCGGAACGGTTCCACCGTGATGGTGGCGCCGTCGGGGAAATGGCGCATGCGCAGCTCGCAGGTGGTGGTCAGGCGCCGGGGCCCATGGGCCATGCCGTCGATGACCAAGCCGCACATGCCGCAGATGCCCTCACGGCAGTCGCTGTCAAAAGCGACGGGCTCCTTGCCCTCCTTGGTGAGCTGCTCGTTGAGGATGTCGAGCATCTCAAGGAAGGACATGTCCGGCTCGATATTGTCCACCGTATAGTCTTCAAAGCGGCCCGGCTCGTCGGGGCCCGCCTGCCGCCAGATCCTCAAATGATACTTCATCGCCATCGCCCTTTCCGGCCAACGACTGTTGCGCTTGCAGTCTCGGCTTGCCTCTTGCGCGCTCCGGATTACTTGTAGCTGCGCTGGCTCGGCTTCACGACCTCAAAGACGAGCGGCTCCTTGTGCCGCACCGGGTCGTTGCCCTCGCCCTTGTATTCCCAGACCGACACGTGGCAGAACAAGTCGTCCCGCCGCAGCGCTTCGCCGTTGGGCGTCTGGTATTCCTCCCGGAAGTGGCCGCCGCAGGACTCCTCGCGGTCCAGCGCGTCCCTGGCCATCAGTTCGCCCAGCTCGAGGAAGTCCGCCACGCGCCCGGCCAGCTCCAGGCTCTTGTTGAGGTCCTCGGCGGAGCCGGGCACCCGCACGTTTTGCCAGTACTCCTCCCGCAGAGCGCGGATGTCGCTGATGGCCTTCTTGAGACCTTCGGCGTTGCGGGACATGCCGACGTTGTCCCACATGATCCGGCCCAGCTCCCACCAGTACTCGCGAACGGTGCGCTTGCCGTTGATGCTGAGCAGGCGCTTGACGTTGTCCTCCACGTTGCGGATGACTTCCTTGAAAGCCGGGTGGTCCGCCTTGAGCCCGTCCGGCCGGTGCTCCGCCAGGAAGTCGCCGATGGTGACGGGGATAATGAAGTACCCGTCGGCTAGCCCCTGCATGAGGGCGCTCGCGCCCAAGCGGTTGGCGCCGTGGTCGGAGAAGTTGGCTTCGCCCAGGGCGTACAGGCCCGGGATGGTGGTCATCAGGTTGTAGTCCACCCACAGCCCACCCATGGTGTAGTGGGGCGCCGGGTAGATGCGCATGGGCACCTTGTAGGGATCCTCGCCCGTGATCTCATGGTACATGGCAAACAGGTTGCCGTAACGCTCCCGGATTACGTCCACGCCCAGCCGCTTAATGGCGTCGGCGAAGTCCAGGTACACCGCCCGCCCCGTGGAGCCGACGCCAAAGCCCGCGTCGCAAACGGCCTTGGCCGCCCGGGAGGCGATGTCACGCGGCACCAGGTTGCCGAAGGCCGGGTAGCGCCGCTCCAAGAAGTAGTCCCGCTCGTCCTCGGGGATCTCGTTGGGCGGTCGGGTGTCGCCCTTCTTCTTGGGCACCCAGACGCGCCCGTCGTTGCGCAAGGACTCGCTCATGAGGGTCAGCTTGGACTGGCCCTGGTACGACTCGGGCAGGCACGTCGGGTGGATCTGGGTGAAACACGGGTTCCCGAACATGGCGCCCTTCTTGTAGGCGCGCCAGATGGCTGTCGCGTTGGAGTTGACCGCGTTGGTGGACAGGAAGAATACCGTCGAGTAACCGCCGGTGGCCAAGCACACGGCGTCCGCGGCGTACGCTTCAAGCTCGCCGGTCACCAGGTTGCGGCAGATGATGCCGCGGGCGCGCCCGTCGATGATGACCAGGTCCAGCATCTCCCGGCGGGGGAGGAGCTTGACCCGCCCGGCGTCCACCTGGCGCATGAGGGCGCTGTAGGCGCCGAGCAGCAGCTGCTGGCCTGTCTGGCCACGGGCGTAGAAGGTGCGGGAAACTTGCGCACCGCCGAAAGAGCGGTTGGCCAAGTACCCGCCGTACTCCCGGGCGAAGGGCACGCCCTGGGCCACCGCCTGGTCAATGATCTGGACGCTCAACTGCGCCAGCCGGTAGACGTTGGCCTCGCGGGCGCGGTAGTCGCCGCCCTTGATGGTGTCGTAGAAAAGCCGGAAGACGCTGTCGCCGTCGTTTTGGTAGTTCTTCGCAGCGTTGATGCCGCCCTGGGCGGCGACGCTGTGGGCCCGGCGGGGCGAGTCTTGGATGCAGAAGTTGAGGACGTTGTAGCCAAGCTCGGCCAAGGAAGCGGCCGCGGAGGCGCCCGCCAAGCCCGTGCCCACCACGATGATGGTGTACTTGCGCTTGTTGGCAGGGCTCACCAGCTTGACGGAGGCCTTGTGGTTGTCCCACTTGTCCTCAAGGGGTCCCGGTGGGATCTTCGCATTCAGCAAGACAGTGTCGGTCATCACGCTCACGGCCAGTCCTCCCCACTGCCGCGGCTACGGCAGAGGAATGAAGAAGTAGGTGTAAATCGGCAACACGAAGAAACCGCCGGCGATCAGGAGCGAGAGAACCGTCCCGAGCCCGTACAGGAACGGCATCCAGCGGCGGTCGTTGGCGCCCAGGGACTGGAAAGCGCTCCAGATGCCGTGGATCAAGTGCGCGCAAAGGAAAAGCATAAACGCCGCATATCCAAAGGCGACCCCTGGCTCCTTGAACCGCTCCACCACGAGCCGGTAAATGTCCCGCATGGGCTCGCCGTTAATGACGGTTTCGTAGTAGGGGCCCAGCGAGAACATGTTGACGTGCAGCGGGACGAAGATCGCGATCAAAATGCCGGTGATGATCATCCAGCGGGACGCCGGCGTCATCTTGCTGGGTCCGCCCTTGGAAGCGTACTTGGCATAGCGGTTGGCCCGGGCCCCGCGGTTGCGCAGCGTCACCTGGACACCGGTGACGATGTGATAGATGAAACCAAGCAACAAGAGGATGCGGACGACCCAGAGGAGGGGGCCAAGCTTGTGCAGGGTGTGGGAGTAAAGATTCATCGTGCGGCCCCCGTCGGGAACAAACGCCGTCAGGTTGCCCGCCAGGTGAACAATGAGGTACAGGACGAGGAACAGCCCCGTGAGCCCCATGATCACCTTCTTGCCTACAGTTGTGTTCCAGCCTTTCGGTTTCGCCATGCGCATCATCGCTCCAGCCCCGCGCCCATACGTTTCAAGTGCGCAGATAAAATTCGGACAATGGCATAGGAACGCATGCTGCCGTAAGTACAGCGTACCACGCTTTCCTTAATAGGGTCCAATACTTAGCGTGCATAAGTGTGATACACTTTATCTATCAAAACGCGAACCGTGGAGGGAACGCCCGGTGGAGCTGCGCCAGCTCCGGTACTTTCTCGCATTGGCCCATCACCTGCATTTCGCACGGGCCGCCGAAAGCTTGCACATTAGCCAGCCTTCTTTGAGCCAGCAGACCCGGGCGCTCGAGGAGCAGCTGGGCGTCACCCTCTTTGAGCGCTCCCGCCGGCACGTGGCGCTGACAGCTGACGGAGAGGCGCTGCTGCCGTATGCCCGGCAGTTGGTGGCCTTGGCCGACGACGCCCAGGCCGAGTTTGCCGAGCGGGGCGGCCTGCGCCGGGGGCGCGTGCGCTTGGGGACGACGCCGACGCTGGGCGGTCACCTCTTGCCGGGCGTCATCAATGACTTTTTTACTGCTTATCCGGGCCTTGAGCTGATCATTACCGAGGACGGCTCCGATCGGCTTGCCCGGGGCCTCCATGAGGGACGCCTCGACCTCGCGCTGCTGGTGGAAGACCCCAGCATCAACGGTCAAGCTTTTGAAGCCCTTCTTAAGGAGCGCATCGTCGTCGCCTTGCCGCCGGGGCACCGCCTGTGCGGGCGGGCGTCGGTATCCCTCAAGGAGCTGCGCAAGGAAGGCTTCATCATCTGCCGGGAAGGGTACCACCTGCGCAGCCTGACCTTGGCGGCCTGCGCCAACGCTGGTTTTGCGCCCCGCATCGCGGTAAGCGGCACCGACGTAGACACCGCCCTGCGCTTCGTGCAATCCGGCCTGGGCGTCGCCCTCGTGCCCGAGATCGCCGTGCGGCGCTTCGGCGGGATCGAGACGGTGGCGCTCAGCGATCCGCCCTTGGAACGCACCATCGGCCTCGCGTACAATCCCGGCCGTTACTTGTCCAGGGCGGCCGAGGCCCTGCGGGATTTCTTGCGCACGACCTTGCGGCCCGAAAACGGCGCGTAGCCCCGCAGGCGCAGGCTCAGCGTCCGAGGCGGGGCGCCAGGTGCCGGACGATGGCGGGGCCGTGGAAACGGCCGTTTTCGATCATCAGGTGGTTCGGTTCATAGCCTCCCGCCGCCACGCCCGCCAGGTAGACGCCTGGCACGTTGGTTTCCATGGTCTCGGGGTCGTAGACGGGCGCCCCGGTTTCCGGGTCGATCTTGACGCCCAGCTTGACCTTGAGCGAGTGGTCCGGCTCATAGCCGGTCATGGCCAGCACAAAGTCGCAGGGGAGCGCGAAGCGGTCGCCACCGTTTTGCACCAGGTGCACCGCGTCCGGCTCGATGCGCTCGACACGGGTGTTGAAGTACGCGGTGATCTCGCCGTCCCGCAGGCGCGCCTCCAGCTCCGGGCGGATCCACGGCTTTACGTGGTCCGACATGGACGGCCCGCGGTGCACGATGGTCACGTGGGCGCCGTAGCGGAAAAGCTCCAGCGCTACCTGCGCGGCGGAGTTGCGCCCGCCCACGATGACGACCCGCTGGCCAAAGTACGGGTACGGCCGGTCGTAGTGATGGCGCACGTGGGGCAGCTCTTCCCCGGGCACCCCCAGCATGCGGGGGCTGTCATAGTACCCCGTCGCGATCACGACGGCCCGGCTCTTGTACTGCCGCTGCCGGCCGGTGCGGTCCATCGTGGTGACGGCAAAACCGCCGAACTGGCCCGCTACGTCCACGACCGGTTCAAAGGTGTGCAGGTTGATCTGCTCGCGCTGGGCGACCTTGTGGAAATAGGCGATGCCTTCGGCGCGGGTCGGCCGCAGGTGGGGAAGGGCAAAGGGGATGCCGCCGATTTCCAGCCGCTCTGCGGAGCTGAAGAAGGTCATCGTTTCGGGAAAGCTGACCAGGGTGTTGAGAAAAGGCCCCTTCTCGAGGACCAAATGGGAAAGCCCGTGCCGGCGAGCCGCCACCGCGCACGCCAGCCCGCACGGGCCCCCACCGATGATGATCAAGTCCAGAACGGCCGTCTCCGGCCCGCCGGGTCTCACCGACAACGGACCCACCTCCGCCGGTGATCATATCACAACGGGGTGGGCTGCGCCGCGGGACGGTGGACGTCAGGCGCCGCATCGCCGCCTGACGGTGCGCTGCCCTAACGTGCATCGCTTTCCGCGTCGCCCGCCTCGCTTTCGGCGGATTCCTCGTCCAGCCCGGCGGGGAGCCGGCCCGCCCGCTTGAGCGCCTGCCGCAGCAGGAAATCGATCTGCGCGTTGAGGCTGCGCAGCTCGTCTGCTGCCCACTTTTGCAAGGCTGCATGGACTTTGGGGTCCACGCGGATCAGGACCGCTTTTCTCCCGGGCACCAATGACAACCCCTGTCTAGTAGAGGGAACCCGTGTTGACGATCGGCTGCGGGTTGCGGTCCGCGCACAGCACCACCAGCAGGTTCCCGACCATCTGGGCCTTGCGCTCGTCGTCCAGGTCCACGATGTGGCGCTCCTTGAGCATGTCCAAAGCCATCTCCACCATGCCGACGGCGCCCTCGACGATCTTTTGCCGCGCCGCGATGACCGCATTGGCCTGCTGCCGCTGCAGCATGGCGCTGGCGATCTCCGGGGCGTAGGCCAGGTGGCTGATGCGGGCCTCCAGCACTTCCACGCCGGCCTTGCTCAAGCGCTCCTGCACGGCCGCCTTGAGCTGCTCGTTGATCTCCGCGGCGTTGGCGGCCAAAGACAGCGTCTGCTCGTCATGGGCGTCATACGGATAGTGCGTGGCCAAAGCCCGCAGCGCGGCCTCGCTTTGCACTTCCACGTACTCCGCGTAATTGTCCACCTCAAACAGGGCCTCGGCCGTGTCCACGACTCGCCACACCACGACGGCGGCGATCTCGATAGGGTTTGAGTCCTTGTCGTTGACCTTGAGCTTGCTGGTCTCGAAGTTGCGGATCCGGGTGGAAACCTTGGACTTGGACATCAGCGGGTTGGCCCACCAAAGACCAGGGGCGCGCACGGTGCCCCGGTAGCGACCGAACAGCTGCAGCACCCGGGCCTCATTGGGGTTGACCGGGAACAGCCCGCCCCAAAGCAGCGCGAAGAAGGCCACGGCCAGCGCGGACACCACGATCCCTACGACGCTCCCGGCGCGTGCGCTCAGGTAGATGCCGTAAGCGGAGCCGGCCGTGGCTGCAAACAGCAACAAGATGGCCGGGACACCGGGAAACGCTTTGTATTCCATTTCACGGATCAATGCACGCCACTCCTTTCGCCGCGAGCCGCAGCCAGCCCACCGAGACCGCCCGCGGCTGGGTCTTTCTGCCTTTGCTATCTACATGATATTAAAGTGATATCACCCGCGTCAACAGAAAGACGCGCGGCAGCCCGCCGGCCGCGGCCCGTTCTGACCCGCGGGCTGCCGGTCGGCGGTCACAGGAGCTGCAACTGCCGCCCGGCCGGAGGGCCGAGAGGTCTGCGGCGGGCGCTCATCCTGCAGGATGGGTACTGCGGGACGCGGGAGCCGCGATGGGCTCGGGCGCGAAGGTGGCCGTGAAGTGGCGCAGCACCGGCGGCTCGTACACAAACCGGTAGGCGGGCAGTTCCTCGCGCCGCTGCCATACCCGGCGGAGGCCTTCGGCCACCACATCCATGTGGCGGTAACTGTAGACGCGGCGAGGGATGGCGAGGCGCAGCAGCTCCTGCTCAGGATAATCGTGCTCGCCGGTTTCCGGATTGCGGCCGGCCAGGACGGTCCCGATCTCGCACGCCCGCACGCCGGCTTCCTCGTAAAGGGCGACCGAGAGGGCCCACCCGGGAAAGTCATCATGGCGGAAGTGGGGTAAAAACCGCCCTGCGTCCACGTAGACGCCGTGACCGCCTACGGGCGTCACCAGCGGGATGCCGAGCGCATCCAGCTGCTCCCACAGGTAGCGCACTTGGCCGGTCCGGGCCGCGAGGTAATGCTCGTCCAGCACTTCCCGCAAGCCCGCGGCCAGCGCCTCCATGTCACGCCCCGACAGTCCGCCGTAGGTGAGAAACCCTTCATAGAGGATGCCGAACTGGGACGCCCGCCGGTACAGCTCCTCGTCCCGGAAGGCCACAAAGCCGCCGATGTTGACGAGGCCGTCCTTCTTGGCGCTCATGGTGCAACCGTCGGCGTATCCCATCATTTCCCGCACGATGTCGCACAAGGGCACGTCACGGTATCCGGGTTCCCGCTGCTTGATGAAATAAGCGTTTTCGGCAAAGCGGGCCGCGTCCAAAAACAGCGGCACGCCGTGGCGCCGGGCGACGCGACTGACCGAGCGGATATTTTCCATGGAAACCGGCTGGCCGCCGTTGTTATTGCAGGTCACCGTCAGCATGACGAGGGCGACGTTGGCGCCTTCCTTTTCGAGCAGCGCTTCCAACGCGTCCACATCCATGTTGCCCTTAAAAGGGTGCGGTTTCTGCGGGTCTCGTCCCTCGGGTATCACCAAATTGACCGGCCGGGCACGCCGGTTGTGGACGTGGGCCTTGGTGGTGTCAAAGTGCATGTTATTGGGCACGATCTGCCCCGGCTGCACGAGGGTGTGAAAGAGGACGTTCTCGGCCGCCCGGCCCTGGTGGGTGGGGAGGACGTACGGGAAACCGAGCACCTCCGCCACCGCCTCCTGCAGGCGCGCAAAGCTGCGGGAGCCAGCATACGATTCGTCGCCCTGCATGAGGGCTGACCACTGGGTGTCGCTCATGGCCGCGGTGCCCGAGTCGGTCAATAGGTCGATGCTCACCTGATCGGCCCGCAGGCGGAAGGGGTTATAGCCGGCGGCGGCGATGAACCGCTTTCGCTCTTCCCGCGTCGTCATGGGGATGGCTTCTACCATCTTGGTCCGGTACGGCTCGGCCCAGGCGAGGGGTTCGCTCAGCTCGGCGAGGCCACGGTGCGGCATGGGGATCACGCTCCTCCGCTGAGATTTGCCTCGGCTCGCCTCGGCTCAGCTCAGCTCGGATGTGCCCCGTTGGACTGTGGCGGCAATCAATCCTTTTCTGACAAAAATCTATTCCGTCAGCCCCCATCGGGCTCCTGCTTCGCCTTGATCCGCCCATCGGCCGGTGCTATACTGCTCACGCTATGGTGCGCTTCCGCAGAGAACAGTACGAACGGGCGTTTCTGACTTTCGCCCGGGCCGTCACCGTCGGCATCGCCTACGTCACGGCGTCGCCCATCCCAGGGCTGACGTCTTCTTTTGTGGCCATCTTCACGTCGCTGCTGCCTTTCGACCTCATGGTGGCCGCGACGCGCCCGCTGGTGACGTGGAATGAGTGGAAACAAATGGTGGCGGTGCTCAGGCCGCGCCTTGGGTCTACGGCCAAGACGCTGCTCAAAGGTGTCGTCGTCGGGACGGCTTGTGGCCTACTGGCCCTGGTGGGCCTGCCCCACTTCGCTGGTGCGGTGCTGACGGTGGGGCTCTCGTACGTGTGGGCCTTGCGCACCCGCTACGTCATCTCGTCGTACGTGGCCATTCTCTCGGGCTTGAGCGTGTTTGAGCGGCTGGCGGCCCTGGACGCGTTGCATACGGTGCGAATCGCCGCGGAGGTCGTGTACGCGATCGTTTACTCGGGCTCGGGCACTTTCCTAGGCTTGGCCGCCGGATGGGTAGCCGGCCTCGCCGCCGGGAGCGTCGCACGCCTGTTTTTGTCCAGGCCGTACCGGTCCCTGCAGAGTGCGGCCTATGAGCCTCCCATGACCAAGAAACCGTTCGACGAGGTGCTGCATATCGGCCCGAGCAGCCTGCTGGTCACCGCCAAGGTGGAGGAAGGGTCGGCTCTCGCGTACCGGGCGCTGTGGGAGTCCCGGCTCAGCGAGGATTGGAAGGCCACGGTCTTGTCGGTGCGCCGGGGAGAAGAGGAAGTCGTTATGCCCCGTGGCTCGTTGGTGCTGTTGCCCGGCGACGAGTTGCTGGTGCTGGCGGACAGCAGCCTGGCAGAAGGCTTGCGTGCACAGCTGCAAGCGTCCGCGGACGCGGGGGTGCCTGGTGGGTCCAGGGTCTCGCAGACAGGATGAAAGCGGCCGGGGTGCTGGCGGGACCGCCGGCGCGGGAGCGCCCGCCGCTGGCCGCGGGTGCCCACCGGCGGGCAATCGCCCACTGTCTTGCCCCCGGGAAGTGATATACTGGTATCGCGCCGCCTGCCCGGCGGCGCCGTTGCGTTTTACGTCTATCCCGCATATAGGGAGTCCTCGACATGGGAACGACAACACGAACTGAGCGCGCCAGCGGACAAGCCGGTCACATGCGCGACTTTACCACCGGCAGCATTTGGCAGCACATCCTGGTTTTTTCGTGGCCGATGTTCGTCGGCAATTTGTTCCAGGTGCTGTACAACACGGTCGACAGCTTTTGGGTGGGGCGCTTCATCGGGGCGGAGGCGCTGGCCGCGGTGTCGGTGAGCGCTCCCGTCGTCTTTGCCTTGGTGGCCCTGATCATGGGCTTGACCATGGCGACCACGACGCTGGTCGCACAGTATAAGGGCGCCCGGGACGACGAAAACGTGCGGCGGACGGTGGCCAACTCCCTGATGCTCATCACCGCGCTGGGGCTTGTGTCGACGGTGGTGGGCTACGTCTGGCGTGTCCCCATCCTGCAGCTCATGCAGACGCCCGAAGAGATCCTGCAGCCGGCCGCCGTGTATCTGGGCATCTTCCTTTTGGGCCTGGTGCCCAGCTTTCTGTACAACGTGCTGAGCTCGATCCTGCGGGGGCTCGGCGACTCCCGGACCCCGCTCCGTTTTCTCATCTACGCGACGGTGCTCAACATCGTGCTGGACCCGCTGTTCATCCTGGGCGTTGGGCCCGTGCCGCCCATGGGCATCGCCGGCGTGGCATGGGCGACGCTCATCGCGCAGACGTCGGCTACGGTGTTCACTGCTGCGTACATGGCTCGCCATACGGACCTGTTGCCCACCGAGGCGCGGCAGTGGCGGGTGGACCGGCAGCTGGTCGCGAAGCTGTTCACCATCGGGGTGCCGGCGGGCCTTCAGTCCACCATCGTGTCCTTTAGCATGGTGGTGGTCACGGCGCTGGTCAACACTTTCGGCCCGGCGGTGGTGGCTGCCTTTGGCGCCGCGGGGCGAGTGGACCAGTTCGCCTTTTTGCCGGCCATGTCGATTAGCCTGGCGGTGACCGCCTTGGTCGGCCAAAACTTGGGGGCGGGCCGCAAGGACCGGGTGCGGGAGATCGTCGCCCGCTCCAGCGTCCTCACCGTAGCCATCACCGGTACGATGACGCTCATCGCGGTGCTGGCGCCGACTCTCTTGATTCAAGTCTTCATCGACGACCCGGCGGTGCTCGACGAGGGCGCTCGATACCTGCGCATCGTCGGTTTTAACTACGTTCCCTTGGCCCTCATGTTCATCGTCACCGGCGTGCTGCGGGGGGCTGGGGATACGTTTGTGTCCATGCTCATCAGCTTTGCCACCCTTTGGGTTGTGCGCGTGCCGCTGGCGTGGCTGCTTTCTTATCCGCTCGGAATGGGCCCATCCGGCACCTGGCTGGCCATCGTAGCTAGCACCGTCCTGGGGCTTGTCCTGAACTGGTGGTACTACCGCACGGGTCACTGGCTCCACAAGGTCGTGGTCGGGCCCCCGCGGCCGTCGCCGGCGGAAGGGTAAGTTTTTCCGGGCGGGGCTTCAGTTTCCCAGGATCCAGTCCCCGACCGGCGTGAACACTTGCTGCAGCAGCGACATCGGGTACTGCAGCGCGTCGGGCCGGAACTCGCAGAGGGCGAACAGGCCCAGCGTCAGGGCCGTCAGCACCAGCATGGCCCACAGTTCCCCCTTTTGCCCGCGCCGGCTCAACGTCGGCCATTGGATGAGGGCGTTGGCTCCCAAGATCAGCAGCGCGATAAGAAACCTCATCGCGTGCTGCCGCCTCCCCGTCCCGGAACCTGCAGGTGCGGCTCGGGGCCTGCAGGACGTGTGGCCAAGCCCGTGCGGACGACGACCACGTCGATGTCATACAGCAGCTGCACCTGCTGCAGCAGTTCTGGCCAGTGGTCCCTCATTTCCCTCCACCATTGGGGACGGCTGCGGCGAAAGCTGGCCCCAAAACCGGCGGCGTCCGCGTTGAGGGCCTTCATTTTTTCCAGGGCGGCGGCGACGTGGTTCTGAAACAGCTCGGCCGCGGCCCGCTCGAGCGCTGCCGTAACCCTAACGTTTTCCACATCCAACAGCGACGCGGCGTTGACCACGTCCAAGACGAGCCGGGCCCGAAAACGCAGTGTGGGCGGATCGGGCGCCACCGGGGCCAGGCTCGTCGTGGCCCGCAGCAACCGGAGCGAAATGAGGTCCCGGGGATGTATAGGATGCAAGCCGGTGTCTTCAGGGTCTTCATTGGCACCGGAAGTGTGGCTATGCGAGCCGCTTGTCCCGGAGTCGCCGCGTTGGCCGTGCAGGTATCTTTCCACTGCGTCGGCGGGCACCGACACGATCGTGCGGGGACGGTCGTTGAGCAATAGCTGCAGGCCAATGGCTTCCGCCCGGTCGAGGTAACCGGCGAGCCGGTCACCCCGCAAAAGCCCCGCCCCGATCAGTTCCATATCCCCGAGGTTGGCGCCGCCTCGCGGCTCCTGAACCGACGAAGGAGCGATCGCTGTAAGAAATGGTTCCATGCCCTCCTCTCCCAGCGCGACAAAGAGGTTGCGCACGCTGCTCACCGCCACCCGCTCTTGACGGACAAGGTCGTTCCAGGCTTCGCCCGGGACGGCCGGCAGCGGGGAGGCGATGTTGAGCAGCGCGGCAGCTTCGCCGGGCGTTACGGCCACGAGCAGGTCGGTGCGAACCTGCTGCTCGCGGATGAGGAAGTCCACCACCGGAAACAATCCGCGCCGGGCGAGCTCGTCGCCGATGACCAGCATCTGCAGGTGCTCCAGAAAGACTTGCCGGGGCACCCGCTTTTGCAGATTGGAGAGGGCTTCCGCGACCGTCCGTCCCCTGGCCTGGGCGAGGAAAAACGGCGCGCCCTCCCCGGCGATGCTGCTCGGCCCCACGCCCAAGCGCGTCGGCATGATGACCTGGGCGGTCAGCATGATATCCCCGTCTTCTGCCGCGTCCAGCGCCAGGAGGTCGATGAGGGCTAGGCGGTTGACCTCGGCGCTTTGCACGCAACCCGCGGCCAAAAGGGCCAAGCCTATAAGCAGCGCGCATTGTGCCGCTTTCATGCGGATGATCGCCTCACTGCACCTTCACGCCGTCCTACGGCTTGTCGTCGCCCTGCATCTTGCCGTCGCGCTGTAGCCTGTCGCCGCCCTGCATCTTGCCGCCGCCCTGCACCTTGTCACCGCCCTGCCTCTTGTCGCTGCCCTGTGCCTGCCCCGCCCGTGGCTTACCCTTCACGGACCGCACCGCCGCGATGAGGGCGATGCCGGCCGGGAGGAGCAGTTGCATGCAGAAGGAGTACACCGGCCAGCCTGTCAGCAGCCAAGCGTCCACCTCCTGCTTGTTGCTGAAAAGCCCGTCGCTCATCAGCAGCACCAGGCCAGCCAAAGGCAGCGCCAGCGGCCGCTTGTCGCGCAGGTTCAAAAGGTGCGCCAGGGCCATGACGCTAACGTGCTGCAAGGTTGCCACCTTGATGACCGTGAGGAACAGCCAAACGGCCATGGCCAGAGGGTCGATGCGCAAAAAACCGCCGATGGTGACAAACCGGGCCACCGACGAGAACGGGTACGCCAGGCGCCCGACCTGATCGCCAAACAGCATGCCCGCCGACAGCCCCCCGATGACGATGAGCACTAGGACGATGCCCGTGCCCGCAAAGGCTGCGGCCACCCGTTCCCGGGCTCCCCGGACGTGCGAAAAGAAGAACAAAAGGGCGATGACCTCGCCGAACCAAGCGGCGGGGATGAGGGAGGCGCGCAGCACCGGCACCACGCCCCGCTCAAACAGCGGCAAGATCAGCTCGGGTTGTATCTGCGCGGCCGCGGCGGCTGCTACGCTCAGGGTAAAAAGGATTTGGACGGGGACGACAATGATGGTCGTCCGCCCGATAATCTCGATTCCTTGCCACGACATGTAGGTGGTCAGGAGCACCAGGGGGGTCCCCAGCACGAGAGGTGAGGCGACCGGATAGAAACCGGCGCGCAGGAAGTCGGTGGATTCCCGCACCACTAAAGCCGCCGTGTGCTGGAAGTAAATCGCGTAAAGCAGCAACACGACTCTGGCCAGCCAGGGGCCGACGACAGCCTGGCAGTACTCGGTCAGCGACTGCCCTGGGAAACGCCGGTCCAGGTAGACGACGACGGCCAGGATAAGGGCGCCGAAGATGGCGCCGATGGGCGCGGCCAACCACCCGTCGTGCTGCGCGACCAGCCCCGTAAACATGGGCAGCGTCACCGCCCCAGTGGCAAAGATGAGGGAGATGACGATGCCCGCCAGCTCCAATGGAGTGATGCGGTTGTCCTGCCATAGCGGCGACGCCATCATCTCACCCTTTTCGACCCGCCCGGCGCGGCAGCCGGCGCTCCCGGGGTCCAGGCGGTGACTTGGGCTTGACCGGCCGCCGGCTGCGGGGGCGGCGCTCGACGGCTCCAGGACCTGCCTCCGGCAGAGGGCTTGGGACCTTTTCCTGGCTCCAGATAGGCACGCGCACCAGCGTATCCTTGAGGGCGCTGAGGTCGAGAGGGGACACGGGCCACAAGTACGGCACGCCGAAGGAGCGCAGCGAGAGTAGGTGCACTTGGATGAACCCGCCGCCGATGAGGATGCCGTACAGCCCAAACGTAGACGCCATGAGGATCAGGAAAAATCGCAGAATCCGCATGGCGCCTGCCAAGCCGACATGCGGCGTGGCAAAGGACGCCAAGCCGGTGAGAGCGATGACGACGATGACCGGGGCCGAAATGAGGCCCGCCTGGACCGCGGCCTGCCCGATGATGATACCGCCCACGATGCCTACCGTTTGGCCGACGGAGCGGGGCAGGCGGACGCCCGCCTCGCGGAACGCCTCAAAGGCGAGCTCAAACAGGAAAATCTCCAGTGCCGCCGGCAGCGGCACCCGCTCCCGGGACGCGGCGATGGTGATCAAGAGCGGTGTGGGCAGCATGCCGTGATGGAAAATAACCGCGGCGATGTACAGCGC
>LZRQ01000069.1 GCA_002159155.1 Firmicutes bacterium ZCTH02-B6 | reverse complement strand
AGCTAGGGCCGACGTCCCCTCATACGCCCCGATGGCCTCGCCACGGCGGCGAGCCGGCGTGCGCCGGGCCAAGGTGCCGGTGGCACCCGTAGACATAAAGGGAAAGATCGGCAACCCGAAGAGGATCACCGTGGCCAAGGGGTCCCGCAGGAGCGCCACCAACCCGTACATGATGACGTACCCAAGGCACCCCAACACGAAAACTCGCTCAGCACCCCAACGATCCGCCAGGCGCCCCAAAGGTCCCACGACCCCGATACCGAGAAAACTCGCGACGCCCATGCTGAGCCCAACGTACTCCAGCGACCCCGGCAGGTATTCGGTCAAATACGGCCCCAAGACCGCGAAGAAGGCTTCGTTGCCCGTTACGGTCAGCAGGATAACGGCGGCCAGCGTCCAGACGGCGTGCAGGCGCCAGACGGAGCCGCCGGACTCGCCCTCGTGCACAACCGTAGACGTACTGGTAGCCCCTGGCCCGGGCTCGCCAGCTGCCGCAGCCGCCTCCGGCCGCGCCGCCGAGACGGGCGCCACGCCGCGCCGCATGGCCACGAGCACCGCCACCCCTACTACAGCGCTGGCGGCCGCGGTGATAAGGATCGCCGCGGGGATGCCGTCCAAATCCATGAGACCAACCAGCAGCCCGGCGCCCATGCTCCCTACAGTCCAGCCAACGGAGCGCATGCGGTAAAAGCCCGCAGCTTCCTCTGCGGGGCGCTCCGGCGCCTGCAGCGTCAGCCAGCTCACGCTCAAGGGCGCTACGGCCGCCAGCAGGCACGCCCACAGCACAACCAACCCGATGAAAGCCGCCGAACCTGGAACGAAGGGCAAGGCCGCCTGCACAGCCGCACTCAACAGGAGGGCCCAACCGATCAGGCCGAGCGGCCGGCGGGCCCGGTCGCCGGCGCGCCCCCAGGCCCCTGCCGCGAAAAACCAGGCCAAGGCGGCCAGAGCCAGCATGAGGGTTGTCACCGTCAGCCTCGGTTCGTCCAGCACCTGGCGCATGTACAACGGCCCGTAGCCGTACACCGCGGCGCTGGCCGCTCCCTCCACCGCAGCGGGAAAAAGGACGGGCATCCGCCCGCCCGTGCGCACGAGCTTCACGCCATCATCACCAGTCACCACCGGGCGATTCGACCGGCCCGTCCCCTTTTCCTACGCCCCGGCGCGCCGGTAGAAACCGGAAACCGGCCGCTAACGGAGGAAACCGGGGACGAGCCAGGGAAAAACTCGCCAGGAGCAGCATGTAAGCAGAGACGGGAGGAAGCAAAGTCCCATGAGCCGACGATTGCAAACGCCCCGCCGGCGGGGCATGGCCACGCTGGCGGCTTGCCTGGTCGCCGCCGCGCTGGCCCTCACTCTTGCAGCAGGCCCCGTAGGCGTCTCCAACGCCCTGGCACAGGCCAATATCTCCCCTGCCGCAGCGCTGGAGCGGCTCCTTGTGTCCGACAATCTCGAGGCCGAGTGGTTTGCTCCGGTATTCCTCAACCAGATTTCCGTCGAGCAGGTGGCGCTGATCATTGCCCAGCTCACGGCCGGCCTCGGCCAATTCGTAGGCGTCGAGGGGGCCGGCATGAACTACGAGCTCGTCTTCGAGCAAGGCGTGGTGCTGGCCCAGATCGTGCTGGACGCCGAAGGGCGCATCGCCGGGCTTTTCTTTGGTCCCCCGCGTCCCAAGGTGTCCGGCCTCGAAGAGGCCCTCGCGCCCTTTGCGGAGCTGCCCGGCCAGGTGAGCGTCTTGGTTCTGGGCGGCGCTGCGGAACTGGCCGCCCTCAACCCCGATCAACCCCTGGCGGTTGGCTCTGCGTTTAAACTGGCCGTGCTGGCGGCCCTCAGGCAGCAAGTCGCCGTCGGCGAGCGGTCATGGGATGACGTCGTGGTCCTCGACGAGGCGTGGCGGAGCCTGCCCAGCGGCATCCTGCAGGAGTGGCCGGGGGGTGCGCCGCTCACCCTGCACACGCTGGCCGCGCTCATGATCTCCGTCAGCGACAACACCGCCACCGACGCCCTCCTGAGCCTGGTCGGCCGCGACGCGGTGGAAGCCTTCACGGTCCGCAACCGCCCGTTCTTGAGCACCCGCGAGGCGTTTGTGCTCAAAAACCCCGCCAACGAAGAGCTGCTGGCGCGCTGGCGGACGGCCGACGAAGCCGGCCGCCGGGCACTGCTGGATGAGGCCGCCGGATGGCCGCTGCCGGCAGCCGACGTGTTTAACGCGCCGCGGGCGCTCGATGTCGAGTGGTACTTCACCACCCGCGAGCTGTGCGGCCTCATGGGTGCCGTGTACGACCTGCCGCTCATGACCATCAACCCGGGCGTCGCCAACGCGGACGACTGGGCCTGGGTGGCGTTCAAAGGCGGCTCCGAACCCGGCGTGCTCAACCTGACTACAGCGCTCGTGGACGCGAACGGGGCAGGTTACTGCGTAAGCGCCACCTGGAACCATGCGGAAAACCTGGACGAACTGCGCTTCCTCAGCCTCTATAGCGGCCTTTTGGAAGCCATCAAGCAGCTGGGCGCTGCACGGTGAGGGAAACTAAACGAAGTCTCTGACCACCGCACTCCCGCCACGCCGCCGCAGCCGACGCGGCGGCCGGGGCACAAAGCGGAGCGGCAACAACCGGGTGCGCCTGTCGGACTAGTTGGCAGTCCGGGCGCACCCGGTGCGCGTTTAGCGGGCCAAGGCCACGACGCGCCCGCCGGTGATCCGCACCAGCTCCTGCGGCGCAATGCGGAAAATGGCATGGGGTGTGCCTGCGGCGGCGTACACTTCTTCAAACTGCAAAAGATCCTGATCGATAAAGGTCACCAGTGACGTCGCATGCCCCACGGGCGGCACCCCACCGATGGCGAAGCCTGTCGCTTCCCGAACCGTGCGCGCATCGGCCCGCTCGACGGGCGCGCCCATCAACGCGGCCAGCTTGTCGGTATCCGCCTGGTTGGCCCCGGAAACCAGGGCCAGGAAGGGCCGCCCGCCTGCCACGAACACGAGGCTCTTGACGATCTGCGCGACGCTGGTGCCAATGGCATCGGCCGCTTCCTGCGCCGTGCGGGTGCTCTGGGCGAACTCCACGATCTCGGTATCAACCCCCTTCTCGCGGAGCGCGGCCCGCACCCGTTCGACCGCCAGCGAAGCCGACATACAGCCGTCTCCTCCCCCGTCCGTTGGAACGTTTTTCACTCCTTTCGCCGCTGGCCGCGGGCATCCTGTCAGGTGCGAGCCGGGAACGACCGCACCGGAGTTCCATGGCTTTCCCGGCAGGGCACGGGCCCCGCCCTGTGGAACTGCATGCGAAACAGTCCTGCGGCCGCCTGCGAGGTGACCCACCGCGTGAGCCGAATCCCCCCATCCCAGCACAGGGAAGAAGACGAGGCCGCTTTGCGCGAGCGGGCTTGGCGTCGCCTGGCAGAAGAACGCATCCAGGAGGCCATGGCCCAGGGGGCTTTTGACAACCTGCCCGGCAAGGGCAAACCGCTGGACCTGCGGGAAAACCCCTTTACCCCGCAGGAGCTGCGCCTCGCCTACAAGCTGCTCAAAGACGCCAACTTCGCTCCCGACTGGATAGAGCTGGACCGGGACGTGCGCGCCGCCCGGGAGGAACTCAACGCGTTTCAGGAGCGGCACTTGGACTGGCTCCGGCGCCAGCCCCTCCCCGGCGACGGCCGCGCCCCAGCCGCCGTGCTGGATTGGCACCGCCGCATGAGGGCCCAGCTCGCGCGCCGGCTGGAGGAGCTCAACCGCAAGATCGATCACCTCAACCTGATCGTCCCGCAGCTCGAGCTCCAGCGGCCGCGGGTCGACGCGGCCGGCATCATGCGCCGTTTTGATGAACGCTGCGCGGCCGCCTACCCGCCCCTGGCCCAAACAGAGGGTGAGCCCGATGAGCGAAACCATCGCCCGTGAGCTCAGGTCCGTTCTGGGCCCCGACCACGTACTGTCATCGCCCGCCGACCTAGTCACTTACGGCTACGATGCGACTTACGTGTCCCATCTGCCAGACGTCGTGGTCTTCCCGAACAGCACGGAGCAGGTGCGTCAGGTGCTGGCGGTGGCCCGGGCGCATCACGTTCCGGTCTTCACCCGCGGCAGCGGCACGGGCTTGAGCGGCGGATCCGTCCCGTTAGGCGGGATTGCCCTCGTCATGACCCGCATGAACCGGATCCTAGAGATCGACCGGGACAACCTGTTGGCCCGGGTGCAGGCCGGCGTCGTCACCGCTGACTTGCAGGAAGCCGTACGGGCTCAGGGCCTCTTTTACCCGCCCGATCCGGGCAGCGCCCGCATCTCCACCATCGGCGGCAACGTCGCCGAAAACGCCGGCGGGCCGCGCTCGTTCCACTACGGCACCACTGGCCGCTACGTCCTCGGCCTGGAGGTGGTGCTCGCTGACGGGACCGTCCTCAAGACCGGGGGCAAGACCACCAAAAACGTCACCGGTTACGACCTCACGAGTCTTTTTGTGGGTTCTGAGGGGACGCTGGGGATCGTGACCGAGGTGACACTGCGCCTGCTGCCCCCACCCCCGCCGGCCCGGGGGACGTTGGTGGCCTCGTTTGCGGACCTCGCCGCGCTGGGCCGCGCCATCGGCGCCCTGGCGGCACACCCGGCCCGCCCCACGAGCCTGGAAATGATCGACCGCCACTGCCTCGCGGTCGTGGACGACTATCGTCCTCCGGAGATCCCAGCGGGCGTCGCCGGAGCGCTTTTGTGCGAAGTGCTGGATTGGCCCGAGGCCCTCCAACGGCGCCTGCGGGAATTGGAAGAGGTTTGCCGCGAGGCGGGCGCGGTCACGGCCGCGGGTGTGTCGGACGTGAGCGCCCAGCGTCGCGTCTGGGCCATGCGGGAAGCCTTATCGCCGGCGGTCGCCCGCATCAAGCCCACCAAAATTTCCGAGGACGCGACCGTCCCCATCGCGGCTATCCCGGCGTTCCTGGCGGACCTTGAGGAAATCCGGGCGCTCCGCCGGGTCAACCTGCTCGTCTTTGGGCACGCAGGGGACGGCAACTTGCACCCCAACATCATCTGCGATGAGCGGGATGCCGACGAGATGCGCCGGGTGCAAGCGGCCATCGACGACATCTTTGCCGCCGCGCTGGCTCGAGGCGGCACATTAAGCGGCGAGCACGGCATCGGGCTCCTCAAGCGGCGCTACATGACCAGGGCCGTGCCGGCCGAAACGTTGGCGGCCATGCGCCGGCTCAAATCCCTCTTGGACCCGCACAACCTCCTCAATCCGGGCAAGGTGTTTCCGGACGAGGCAAGGAGTCAACGGCAAAAGGGAGGCCGAACCGCGTGAGCGCCGCTGCCCCTCACTATGGAGAAACCGCGGCCCGGTTGGCGGTGGCCCATACCGAAGCGACCCGCTGCATCCACTGCGGCTTTTGCCTCCCGGCCTGTCCCACGTACCAGGTGCTCGGGCTGGAAAAGCATTCGCCCCGCGGTCGCATCCAGCTCGTCAAGGCATGGACGGAAGGCCGCGTCGCGCCGGGCGAAGGGGTAGCGGAGGCCCTGGACCTCTGCCTCGGCTGCCGAGCCTGCGAAACGGCCTGCCCCGTCGACGTCCGTTACGGCCTCATCTTGGAAACGGCCCGGGACGAGCTGGCGCACCACCGTGCGAGGCAACCGGGGCAGGTGCTGCTCAAGGCGGTCCTGCGCCACGTGGCGGCCCATCCCCGCCGGCTGGCTCTCGCTGCCCGGCTGACCGCTCGCCTCGTGCAAAGCGCCGCCGGCCGGCAGCTGCTGCGGGCGGCGGCCCACTGGCCGGACTCCTGGCTGCCCGCGGCCCTCACCTTCGCCCGGGCATTGCCGGCCCAATCCGGCCCTCCGGCCCCCACCTCGCGGCCCGCCGCTGTCTCCGGTCTCGAAAGCGCCGCCCGACCCGGTGAGCACAACACGTGGGTCGTAAAACACGCCAAGCCCCGCGCCGCCCTCTTCACAGGATGCGCCCAGGCGGGGCTCTTTCCTCAGGTCAATGAGGCGACGGCCGCCTTGCTGCGCGCGGCCGGGTTCGACGTCCTCGTGCCGGCAGGACAAGTCTGCTGCGGAGCGCTGCACCGCCACCAGGGCGACCCCGGGCACGCCCGGACCTTGTTGCTGCGCAATCTCCGGGCCTTTGGTTTCCTCTCCGGGGAACCGCCGGAGATGGTTGTTTTCAATGCCGGGGGTTGCCTAGCGTGGATCCATGAGGCGGTGGGTGTGTTTCCGCCCGGGACGCCCGAGCGCGCCGCTGCGGAGCAGCTGGCTGCCCGGGCCAAGGACATCGCGGCTGTCCTGCTGGAGCATGGGTGGACCCCGGCCTGCGGCCTGCAGAACGGCGGCCGCAGGCCCTTGCGGGTCGTCTACCAGCCGTCTTGCCACCTCACCCATGTCTGCGGGGTGACGGAAGCACCTCTCAAGGTCTTGCGCGCCCTGCCCGGCGTGGCCGTGGCGCTGCCGGCCGACGGCGGCGCCTGCTGCGGCTCAGCCGGCATCTACAACGCGCTCCATCCGCAAGTATCCGCGCGGGTCCTGGAGCGCAAAATGGCGGCCATCGCCGCCGGCGGGCCGCCTGACGTCATCGTCACATCCAACCCCGGCTGCCACCTGCAGATGCTGGCAGGCGTGCGGCAAGCCGGTCTGGCCGGCCAGGTCACTGTCAAGCAGCTGCCGGAGTTTATCCACTGGTACGTTGCCCAGTCGCAAAAGACCAAATCGCCGCCCGGCTGACGGGACTGCGCTCCCGCCCCGGGGTGCGTTCGCGCCTACCGCCCCAACCGGTCCCGGAGTGTAGCCGCGAGCTTGGTCGCCACCATATCGACGGCCACCTCGTTGAAACCGCCCTCGGGGATGATGATGTCCGCGTAGCGCTTGGACGGCTCCACAAACTCCAGGTGCATCGGGCGCACCGACTCCAGGTACTGCTGGATGACGGATTCCATCGTACGCCCCCGCTCGCGGATATCGCGCTCTAGGCGCCTCAACACCCGCACATCGGCGTCACAGTCCACATATATCTTAATGTCCAACCGGCGGCGGATGTCGGGCTCCCACAAGATCAAAAGCCCTTCCAATACGATGATGTCCTTGGGCTCCACGCGGATGGTGTGGCTCTCGCGCGTGTGGGTCTTGTAGTTATAGACGGGTTTCTCGATGGGTTGCCCGGCGGCCAGCTGGTCCAGGTGGGACACCAGCAGAGGGGTATCGAAGGCAGCTGGGTGGTCATAGTTGATCTTGAGGCGTTCCTCGAAGGGCAGCCAGTGTTGATCCTTATAATATGAGTCCTGCTCAATGACCGCGACGGTGGCCTCGGGAACCCGGCTGACGATGGCGCGCGTCACCGTGGTCTTGCCCGAACCGCTGCCGCCGGCGATGCCGATAAAAACGGGCCGCATATGTCGATCTCGCTCCTTTTGTGCCACCGTCGCCAGCATACCAGAATGTAGTCCCCGCGAAAAGCCTTTCCGCCGCCTCCCTCCCCGCAGCCGGAACCCCGTCGATCCGGGGTTTCGGGGTAGTCTATTCTTTTTTTTCGTGTGCAGAAGGAATTACTCTTGTTGTCTAGAATATTCACGACCATAGTTGCCGCCGGGCACAATTCGGACGGTTTGCGCGGGGACCGATGGGGAGTGCCTGTGCCCGAGGGGGGTTCACACGGGGCTCGTCTGGCGTTCCGGCAGCAGCCAGGCATGCGCCGCGGTGACGAAGGGGGGGATGGACCGGCGGAGTCCCATGTGCGGCAAGGGGGACTCGCCCGGCGCTGCTTCCAACTTGCGAATGAGGAGCTGCTTCCCGGACCGTCAGTTGGCCATAAAACCACTACTTTAGCGAGGGATGGTACAGTGAACGCCAAGTCCATTGCACGGAAGCTCTTGGTACTCGGGTTTGCGTTCGCGCTGGCCGCGGCGGCGCCTGGCCAGTTGCTCGCCCAGGAGGCAGGGGATTTTGAGATCATGGGCGGTTGGAAGCCGCCGAGCCCTCCTAAGACCGACTGCGACTGCTCTGACCCGGACGACAGCCATAAGGTGAAGGTCATCGTGCCCACGGTCAACTGGCTCCAGGTGGGCCCGGACCTCGAGATCTGTCTGGAGTTTGACCCAAGCGCGCAGAGCTTTAAGACGATGACGGCCGAGGCGTCCTATTCGTTCTTCACCAACGAGAACAAGACGAAGAAGATTACCGCCAAGCTCAGCACCGCCCTGCCCAGCGGCATCAAAATGGAGGTTAAGGCCGCTGACCCGGACGGGAGTGGCAGCGCCACTAGCAACGGCTGGGTCGAGCTGAACACGAACGCCAAGACCGTCGTGTCTGGCATCAAGCAGCAGTCCGCCTCCGACAAGACGCTTGAGTACAGGGTCGGTCCCAAGAATGGCACGACCATGCTCACTCCTGGAACGACCATCGTGAACGTGCTGTACACCCTCACCGACTAACTCGGATCTTTGGGGCGACAGCGCCGGGCAGCCCCGACCCGCAGGACGGGGCTGCCCCGTCTCGCCCGCGGCAGCGGACCACAGGCTACAGCCAAGGCGGCCGCTCCGCGCGTTCCCGCCGGGAGTTTGGCCGCAACTCTGCAAAGGGAAGGGTTGTCGATGAACACGACCAACGCGCTGCCGGGGCACCGGCAGGCTTCCCGAATGCTTCTCTACACCGTTGTATTGTTCTTGCTCTATGGACTGCTCCCCGGGACGCTGGTGCCGCCCGCTGAAGCGATACTCATCAACAACGGATTGACTCACGTCTATGCGGTCGTACCGGGCGGGACGTACGACGGCGAACTCCTTATCGCCAACCCCGACACGTCGGATGTCACCTTGTTGCTCTATTTGAGCGACTACCTGTTTGACGCGGAGGACACCATCGAGTACGGCGACCCCGGGAGCCATGCCCGCTCCAACGCTCCGTGGATCACCATCGGAGCGGAGCGCGTCACGGTGCCCGCGGGCACGGAGCGGGCCGTTCCTTTCCGCATCAGCGTCCCGGACGATCCCTCTCTGACCGGCACCTATTGGAGTCTTATCATGGTGGAGCCGCTTCCACCGGAGGAGTTTCAAGAGGTCGACAACTTCGAGGAAGTCACCGATCCCACGTTCATCATCCGGACGATCGTTCGCTACGGAATCCAGATCATCACGGACATTTCCGGCACGGGGGAGCCCGCGCTGCAACTGAGCGGCGCGCGCCTCGCGCTCGAACCCGAAGGCGACGGGCCCACTTTCGTCGTCGACGTGGCCAACCTCGGCACCCAGTGGATTAACCCGGATACTTGGCTTGAACTGTATGACCTACAGGGCACTCAACTCGCCATCATTCCGGGGGATGGGGGGCGCATCTTTCCCAACACCAGCGTACGGCAGCGCTTCTTCCTACCACCCTTAGAGTCGGGCGACTATCTTGCACTCCTCGTCATCGACGGCGGGGGACAGCACGTGTTTGCCGCCCGCTATACCCTGCGCATCGAGACGGAGGAGTGAAGCAGCGTGCGCGGAGACAGAGTTTCCACTGTAGTTAGAATGGTTTTCATCCCTTTCTGGCTGGCCACGTTGCTCTTGGCGGCGGCGGTTGCTCTCCCTGACGTGGCTTCCGCCGCCAGTGTCACCGTTTTCCCCATGGGCGCCAGTCGCGAGGTGGGGCCCCGGGAGACGGTGACCCTCGTCGTCCACGTCGAAAACGCCCTGGACGGCGTTGCGGAACTGACGCCCGTCTTGAGCCTTCCGCCAGGATGGAACATCGTCCTGCCGCCTGAAAAACTGCGCCTTGAGCCGGGCCAATCCACGGTCCAAACGGCCGTCATCGTGGTGCCGGCCGACGCGCCGGCAGGGGACTATACCGTTACGTGGCACTACGGCGACCCGGCGGTGCTTGGCTCCCCGCAAGCGCGCTTCAACATCAGGGTAAGACCCGTCGGGCGCCTCGGGGTAACCCTCATTTCGGCTCCAAGATACACCATCGGCGAACCGTACACGGTCCTTGTGCAAGTTCAAAACACGGGCAACGTGCCGGACGAATTCATCTTTGAGGCCGACGAATCCACCGACGCCGGGACGACCATTCGCCCGCAGCGGGCCAAGCTCGAACCTGGTGAAAGCGTGACCGTCGAGGTGCAGGTCCAGGTGCCGCGAGACATCACCGAGGCGCAAACCCAGTCGGTGTACGTCTTGGTGCGTAGCGCAACGGACCCAGATCTGGCGGCGGACGTCACAGCAGAGGTGGAGCTTATCCCCAGCGCCTTGTCCGAACGTCTCGCGTACCACTTCTTCCCGCTGACGGTCCGGTTGGCGGGCACCGTGCGGCCTGACGAGGACTTCCAATTTCATTGGGAATTGTGGGGCGCCGGCACGCTGAGGGACGATTCCAGCACACTCTGGACTCTGCTGTTCAGCCGGGACAGCAGTTATATCGCCGCGTCCGGCGACGATTGGAGAGTCGCGGCCGGCAACCAATGGTTCTACCTTTCCTCGCTGACCGAATCCGGCCAAGGAGGGGTCGGGCTTGATACCTCTCTTCGCGCCGGGCGCTGGTCGGCGCAGGTCGTGCATTATCAGCCGTATGAGGAGGACGGAAACCAGTGGTGGTCCGGCGCACGGGTCGGGTACCTCCTCTCTCCGGGCGCGGACGTCTCCCTCCAGTACCTCTGGCGCGCTCCTAGCCCGCAGCCTTTGTGGAGCGTGAGTTCAGGCGGGCTGTTGGGAACTCGCTGGGAGTACGGCATCGAGTTTGGGCAAGACGCAGCGGCATCACCCGGCCCTGCCGCCGCCCACAGCGCAAGGGTTTCCTACCTAGGATCGCAGTCCAGCTGGATGTTGGGCTACGAGGAGCAAGAATCGGGTTTCCGCGGAAGACCGCACCCGGCCGTCGTACAGCGGGTCGGCTTTGGGACCGTGCTCGGGCCGGTCCAGCTCTTTGCCCACTACGAGGATCACGCGGGCACCGGCCGCGCCAGTGACTCCACGGCTCAGTACACGCAGCTGAACCTGTGGGGAGGAACCCAGAGCACCATTTGGTCCGCGGGGATGACGCATGCGCGGGAAAACGACCCAGCAACGGGAAGCGGCGAGCGCCGTCAACCGGAAGCCCACTTGAACCTCTTCCACTCGTTGCGCAACGGCCACATGTTCGACCACGGACTGACCTGGGAGCGGGAAGAACGCGTGGTGTCACCTGGGTTTGCCCAGGTGCAGGATGAGGAACTCGCATACACGGCCCGCTACCGGTGGCCTACGTCGTACGGCTCGTTCGCTCCGTTCGTGCGGCTGCGGTCCCCGCTCGTCTCCGGAGAACTCGGCAGCCCCACCATAGGAGCGGGGGTCCAAGTGAACTTCCAGCTGGGCAGCCGCTTTAACGGGTATATCGTGATGCAAAAGAACGATGTGCAGTCCAGCTCCTACCGACTGGCCCTCGGCAGCCGCTATACCTTCGCGGGGGATAAAGTTCTCGAGTTGAGCGCCACCCAGTGGCGGACCCCGCGAGATGAAACCCTGTACCGCGTCACCGCTGGCCTTAGGATCCCCTTGAGCGTCCCCCTCGGGCGGCGGTCCAACACGGGCGCCGTACAGGGGCGGATTGTGGACGAGGAAGGACAGCCCGTATCTGGGGTTATCGTGCGTCTCAGCAACTGGGCCGTGACCACCGATGCGGACGGCGTCTACCGCTTCCCGGCTGTGCCGGAGGGCACCGCGTATCTAGTGGTAGCGCCTGAGCAGGTCGGCATCAACTACATCTCCGCCCCCGCCACACCGCTGCCCGTCGAGGTCGTCCGTGGCGAAACAGCCGGGCACGACTTCCAACTCATGCCCGCGGCATCGGTGCGGGTGGACGTCCGCGTGCCGGCTGATGCGGCGAACCATCAGGCTACGGCCGCCAACGGGATTCTGCTCGGATCGGCGCTCCAGACTGCCCCACCGGCCATCGACGGCATGGTGGTGGAACTGAGGGGCAACGGCACCGTGATGCGGCAAACGGTGTTGAGCGATAATCCGTCGGTGACGTTCCGGTACTTGTACCCCGGCGAGTGGTACCTCACGGTGTACCGGATGGGGCTGTCGGAGTTGTACGCCATCCAGCCCCAACAAGCCATCCTCTCCCTTGAGGCCGGGGAACATCAGGACGTGGTCGTCAACATCGCGCCGCTGCCCAGATTGGTGCGTTTCCTGGACGGCGGCGACGTGCAGGTGGCGACGCCATAAAGCCATGGGCGTCCTCGGCGTGCGCCGAGCTACGCACAGCGACTTCTATCACGAAACCAGACCCTACGCCCCTCCCCTTTCGCCGGGAGCGTAGGGTCCTTTTCTTTGCACAAGCTGCCCAGCCTATACAGCGTCGAGCCCGAGCCCTGGCCTTCACCTGAGAGCCGGGCCGGCACCAGGAAAACCCTGTAACCGTAAGCGCGCAGCCCGGCCCATCCGTTGCCTCAACGGCGATGACGCCGAAGTGATGGAGCCTTAGAGGCAACAGACGACCCGGACAGCATTTCCCCACCGGCAGCCCCCTGAAGGAGACCCACCGGGTCGGGCCGAAGGGATTTGCGCGAAGCGGGCGGCCTCTGGGCATTGTGTCAAAACCGCCACGGCCGCCCTGTCACTGGAGGTGAACGGCATGCCCGTCACCGTGAAAGGCGTCGACGCCCTCGGCGCCCCATACAATCCCGGCATCCCGCTGGATCTGGACTGGGTCGCGGAGGTGCGGGTCAACCGCTCGGCTGTGGAGCGGCGAGCGTCCACACTGCCGGCCCGCCGCAGTGTGAAGCAGGAGTGGCAGGCCGCATGGCTCCTGCGGGCCGTGCAACTCATCGATCTCACCACGCTGAACGGCGACGACACCCCGGGCCGGGTGCGCCGGCTCTGCGCCAAGGCGCGCCAGCCCGTACGACAGGACATCCTTGACGCCCTCGGCGTCGGCCACCTGCCTTTGAAAGTGGCCGCGGTCTGCACGTGGCCGGTGCTGGTGCCTCCCGCCGTCGGAGCCTTAAAAGGCTCCGGCATCCCCGTGGCCGCGGTGGCAGCCGGTTTCCCCGCGGGTTTGAGTCCGCTGGCACAGCGGGTCGAGGAGATCCGCGCCTGCGTGGCGGCCGGCGCCGAGGAGATTGATATCGTCATCTCCCGCCGGCACGTGCTCACCGGCAACTGGCGGGCGCTCTACGACGAGGTCCAAGCTTTCAAGGAAGCCTGCGGCACCGCTCACCTCAAGGCCATTATCGCCGCGGGCGAGCTCGGCCCGTTGCGCAACGTGTACCGGGCGAGCCTCGTGTGCATGATGGCGGGAGCGGACTTTGTCAAGACGTCCACCGGCAAGGAAACCGTCAATGCGACGCTGCCCATCGGCTTGGCGATGGTGCGGGCCATGCGGGACTACATGGAGCGCACCGGGTATCGCGTGGGCTTTAAGCCCGCCGGCGGCATCCGCCAGGCCAAAGACGCGCTCAACTGGATGATCCTCATGAAAGAAGAACTCGGCGACGACTGGCTCGCGCCGGGGCTTTTCCGGCTTGGCGCCAGCGGCCTGTTGACCGACATCGAGCGGCAACTGGAGCATCACGTCACCGGCCGCTACTCGGCGGCCCACCGGCACCCGCTGGGTTAAACCCCGGGCAGAAAGCGAGGCGAGGCCTGTGGAGATTGGCCGCATCCTGGAAACGATGGAGTACGGACCGGCACCCGAAAGCGACGGGCCGGTGCGCCAATGGCTGGCGCAGCACAAGGACGGTTTTGGCCTGTTCATCAACGGCCGGTGGTGCAAGCCCGAGGGCGCCGGGACGTTTGCGACGGTGAATCCGGCCAACGGCGAAACGCTGGCCACTGTCATCCAGGCGCGCCCGCAAGACGTGGACGACGCGGTGGCCGCGGCCCGTGCGGCCCTGCCGGGCTGGGCCGGGCTCCCCGGGCACGTGCGGGCGCGGTACTTGTACGCCCTGGCGCGGCAAGTGCAAAAGCACGCCAGGTTTCTTGCGGTGCTGGAAACCCTGGACAACGGCAAGCCTATCCGGGAAACCCGGGACATCGACGTCCCCCTGGTCGCCCGCCACTTTTACCACCACGCGGGCTGGGCACAAATTTTCGAGGCGGAATTCCGGGGCTACGAACCCATCGGGGTCGTGGGACAGATCATCCCGTGGAACTTCCCCCTGCTGATGCTGGCCTGGAAAGTCGCTCCGGCCCTGGCCGCAGGCTGCACGGTCGTGCTCAAACCCGCCGAGTACACGCCGCTGACGGCGCTTTATTTCGCCGAGTTGTGCCGGGAGGTGGGGCTCCCGGCAGGGGTCGTCAACATCGTCACCGGCGACGGCGCGGTCGGCGAGCTGATCGTGCGGCACCCGGGCGTGGACAAGATCGCGTTCACCGGCTCCACGGAGGTGGGGCGCCTCATCCGGGAGCGCACGGCGGGCACCGGCAAGGCGCTCACCCTCGAGCTCGGCGGCAAGTCGCCCTTCATCGTCTTTGACGACGCGGACTTGGACAGCGCCGTCGAAGGCGTCGTGGACGCCATCTGGTTCAACCAGGGCCAGGTGTGCTGCGCGGGATCCCGCCTGTTGGTGCAGGAGAGCATCGAAGAGCCGTTCCTGGCCAAGCTGCGCCGGCGCATGGAGACGTTGCGGGTCGGCAATCCGCTGGACAAAGGCGTCGACATCGGTGCCATCGCGGCCCCGGTGCAGCTGAAGCGCATCGAGGAACTGGTGCGCCGGGGCCAAGAGGAAGGCGCCCAGGTGTGGCAGCCATCCTGGTCTTGTCCCAAGGACGGCTGGTTTTACCCGCCGACCCTGTTGACCAACGTGGCGCCGGCTTCCACCGTGGCGCAGGTGGAGATTTTCGGGCCGGTGCTGGCCGCCATGAGCTTTCGCACGCCTGCGGAAGCGGTGGAGCTGGCCAATAATACCGTCTATGGCCTGGCCGCCAGCATCTGGACGGAAAACATCAACTTGGCGCTGGATGTGGCCGCGCAGCTCAAGGCCGGCGTCGTCTGGATCAACGCCACCAACCTCTTCGACGCGGCCGCAGGCTTCGGCGGCTACAAGGAAAGCGGCTACGGGCGCGAGGGCGGCCGGGAAGGCATGTGGGAGTACTTGCGCCCGAGCTGGCAGCGGGTTTCCCACACCGCCGCGGAGGGCCACAGCGCGTCCGAGGGAAGCAGCACGGCCGCTGCGGACGGCGCCGCTTCCGTCGTGGTCGAAGTCCCCGACATCGACCGTTCGCCCAAGATGTACATCGGCGGCAAGCAGGTACGGCCCGACGCGCCCTACTCCCGCCACATCCTCAGCCCAGACGGCCGGGTCGTGGGCGAAGTCGGCGAAGGCAACCGCAAGGACATCCGCAACGCGGTCGAGGCCGCGCACAAGGCGGCCGGGTGGCGCCAGATGTCGGGCCACCAGCGAGCCCAGGTGCTGTATTACAT
>LZRQ01000068.1 GCA_002159155.1 Firmicutes bacterium ZCTH02-B6 | reverse complement strand
CTGCAGCCCTTGTCGCCGGTGCAGCGGCTGCTGCACCGGCCCGACCTGGCCGCCATCGGCGGCGTCGTGCTGGTCTTTGCCGTGTTTGCGGCCGTCGCGGGGAATCAGGGATTTTTGTCGGTTCGCGGCACAATCAATTACCTTGAGGTCGCGGCCCTGTTGGGGATCAACTCGGTGGCCGTAGCGCTGCTCATGATCGCCGGCGAGTTTGATCTCTCCGTCGGTTCGATGATCGGCGCCGCGGGGATGGCCATCGCGATAATGGTGGCCGAACTGGGCTGGCCGCTGTGGGTGGCCATCATTGTGGCCTTCGGCTTTGCGGGGCTGGTGGGCTGGTTCAACGCCGCCCTCGTCCTGCGCACGGGGTTGCCGTCGTTCATCGTGACCCTCGCGTCCCTTTTTATCCTGCGGGGACTCACGATCGGCGTCACCCGCTGGGTCACGGGCCGCACCATCGTTTCTGGAGTGCGGCGATTTGTGGAAGGTGACTGGTTGTACCCGCTGTTCACCGCGACGCCCTTGGGCCTGCCGGTTTCCATCTACTGGTGGCTTGCGCTGACGGCTCTCGGCTCATGGGTGCTGCACCGAACCCAATTTGGCAACTGGATCTTTGGCGCCGGCGGCAAGGCAGAGGCCGCGCGCAACGCCGGAGTGCCGGTTGGCCGGGTCAAGACCATATTGTTTATCTGCACCGCCGCCTCCAGCACCCTGGTCGCCGCGCTCACCGTGCTCACCGCGGGTTCCGCTGATGTGCTGCGGGGCCAGCAAAAGGAGTTTGAAGCCATCATCACCGCCGTCATCGGCGGCAACCTCCTGACCGGCGGCTACGGGTCGGTGCTGGGGGCGTCGTTGGGGGCGCTGATCTTTGGCATGGTGCGGCAAGGCTTTTTCTTCACCGGCGTGCACACCGACTGGTTTCAGGTCTTTTTAGGCGCCATGCTGCTGATCGCGGTGCTCTTCAACAACTACCTGCGCAAGAGGGCGATGACGAGCCGATGAAGACGGGAAAACCGGTGCAAACGCCCATCATCGCAGCGCGCCACATCCACATGCGCTTCGGACCGGTCATCGCCTTGCGGGACATCTCCATGGCGGTTTACCCGGGGGAAGTCCATTGCCTTTTGGGGGACAACGGGGCGGGCAAGTCGACGCTCATCAAAATCTTCTCGGGTGTACACGAGCCCACGCAGGGTCAACTGTTTTTCGAGGGCCGGGAGGTGCGGTTTCGCTCGCCCCGGGACGCGATCGAGCTCGGTATCGCCACCGTACACCAGGACCTAGGGATGATCCCGCTCATGAGCATTGTGCGCAACTTTTTCCTCGGACGCGAGCCCGTCAAGGGCTGGGGTCCGTTTCGAAGGTTCGACACGGAACTGGCGGTGCGGGTGACCCGGGAGGAGTTGCGCAAAATCGGCATCGACGTGCGGGACGTCCACCAGCCGGTAGGAACGCTGTCGGGCGGAGAACGCCAGTCGGTGGCCATCGCCCGGGCCGTCTACTTTGGAGCCAAGGTCCTCATCCTCGATGAGCCTACCAGCGCCCTCGGGGTCAAAGAAGCGGGCGTCGTGCTCCGGTATATTGCCCAGGCGCGCGCCCAAGGGCTAGCGGTCATTTTCATCACCCACAACGCCCACCACGCCTTTGCCGTCGGCGACCGCTTTACCGTCCTCAACCGGGGCGCCAGCTATGGCACCTTTGCCAAGGACGAGGTGAGCCGGGAGGAGATCCTCTCCATGATGGCCGGCGGCCAGGAACTGGAGCAACTCTCCGAAGAGCTGCAGGAGCTGGCCCGCTCTGGGCAGGGCGCCGGCCGCTGACTACCCGTCCGGGCGGGGCACAGTTTCGCTTCCAGCCGGTCGAGAATCGCGCCGGGAAGAGAGGAATCCGAGGGAATGCATGGAATCCTCGCACATATGAAAGCGCTTACGGATTCGCGGAAGGTGGGTGGCGATGAAGACGGTTCGGATGACAGTCGGCCAAGCCATCGTGCGCTATCTCGCTCGGCAGTACGTCCTGCGCGACGGCGTCGAGCAGCCCTTCTTCGCCGGGGTGCTGGGGATTTTCGGGCACGGCAACGTGACCGGACTCGGCCAGGCCCTGGAGGAGTTGGGGGATCTCACCTATTATCAGCCCCGCAATGAGCAGGCGTCGGTTCACCTGGCCGCCGCCTACGCCAAGATGAAGAACAGGCTCCAAACCTTTGCCTGCACGTCGTCGGTGGGGCCGGGCGCCACCAACATGGTGACGGGCGCGGCCATGGCTACCATCAACCGGCTTCCCGTGCTGCTTTTGCCCGGCGACATCTTTGCCAACCGGATTCCCCATCCGGTGCTGCAGCAGCTGGAGTACTTCGGCAGCCAGGATGTGAGCGCCAACGACTGCTTCCGGCCGGTTTCCCGCTACTGGGACCGCATTTACCGGCCCGAGCAGCTTTTGTCGGCCTTGCCCGAGGCCATGCGGATCCTCACCGACCAGGCCGAGACCGGCACGGTGACGCTGGCCTTGCCCGAAGACGTGCAGACCGAGGCCTACGACTTCCCGGCCCACTTCTTTGAAAAGCGGGTGTGGCGCATCTCGCGCCCGGTGCCGCCCGAGAGCGAGCTCGCGGTGGCCGTGGAGATGATCCGGCAGGCCAAGCGGCCCCTCATCATCGCCGGCGGCGGCGTCCTATACTCCGAAGCGTCCGCTGCCCTGGACCGGTTTGCTGCGGTCCTCGGAATCCCCGTCTGCGAAACGCAGGCCGGCAAGGGTAGCCTGCCGTGGGATCATCCGTTCAACGTGGGGGCCATCGGCGCCAACGGCGGTCTGGCCGCGAACCGGCTGGCCGCCCAGGCGGACTTGGTCATCTGCGTCGGCACGCGGCTTTCGGACTTTACCACGGCGTCCAAGACCGCGTTCCAGCACCCGGATGTGCGCTTCATCGGCATCAACGTCGCGGCCTTTGACGCCTACAAGCACGGCGCGCACGCGCTGGTGGGCGACGCCCGGGAAACGTTGGCGGCCTTGCTGGCGCGGCTTGAGCAGGCTGGGGGCACCGACGCCTCGTACCGCCAGGAGGTGGCGCGGCTTAAGGCCGAGTGGGACGCGGAAGTGGACCGGCAGCGCGCCCGCACTTCGGAAAAGGGCCTTACGCAGCCGCAGCTCATCGGCATCGTCAACGAAGCGGCCGGCGCCAAGGACGTGGTGCTCAACGCCGCGGGCAGCATGCCGGGTGATCTTCTCAAGCTGTGGCGGACGCGGGATCCCAAGGGGTACCACCTGGAGTACGGCTACTCCACCATGGGCTACGAGATCCCGGGCGGCCTCGGGGTTAAAATGGCCGCGCCCGATCGGGAGGTCTTTGTCCTCATCGGCGACGGCAGCTACCTGATGATGAACACGGAGATCACGACCGCCATTCAGGAGGGCTATAAGCTGATCATCGTCGTCGTCGAAAACGGCGGCTTCCAGTCGATCCACGGCCTGCAGACGTCGTCGGGGACGCCGTCTTTCGGCAACGAGCTGCGCTACCGGGACGCCAAGACCGGCCGCTTGGGCGGCGAGTACCTGAGCATCGACTATGCCGCCAACGCGGCGAGCTTGGGCGCCATCGCCTACAAGGCCACCGACGAGGCGTCGCTGCGGGAAGCCCTCGAAAAGGCCAAGGCGGCCGACCGCACGGTGGTAATCCACGCGGTGGTGGACCCGGCGGTCCGGGTGCCGGACTACGAGAGCTGGTGGGATGTGCCCATCGCCGAAGTCTCCGGCGAGGCCAGCGTGCAGCAGGCCCGGGCCGCCTACGTGGAAGCCCGGCGCAAGCAGCGGTTTTACTACTGAGGAGGCGCCGGGATCGGCCCTTGACAGAAAGGAGGGCGCGAGCCGATGACGAGCCTGCACATCCGCCCGTCAGGCGGCCGCACACCTATCGTCGTCACGCCCGAAACCGCCGGCTGGCGGTATGTGAGCTTCTCCGTGCACCGGTTGAGAGCAGGCGAGTCCGACGCCGGCCACACCGGCGGAGAAGAAGTCGGGCTAGTGCTCGTTTCCGGCCGGGCCACGGTCTCCTCCGATCAGGGCACATGGGAGCACATCGGCGAGCGCATGGACGTGTTTTCGGGTTTGCCGTGGACGGTGTACCTGCCGCCTGGGGTCGGCTACCGGATCACGGCGGAGACGGATCTCGAGTACGCTCGCTGCGGGGCGCCGGCGGACCGGGGCGAAAAGGCGCGGCTCATCACCCCTGATGAGGTGGAAGTGGTGGACCGCGGCAGCGGCAGCGCCCGGCGACGGATTCACAACATCCTGATGGGCAACTTGCCGGCCGAGCGGTTGCTGTTGGTAGAGGTCATCACCCCGGGCGGCAACTGGTCCAGCTACCCGCCCCACAAGCACGACACCCACCGGCCGCCTGAGGAGACCTACCTGGAGGAGGTCTACTACCATCGCATCCGACCGGCGGGCGGTTTCGCCCTGCAGCGGGTGTACACCGACGACCGGGAGCTGGACGTCACCATCGCCGTTGGCGACGGTGACGCGGTGCTGGTGCCCCGGGGGTATCACCCGGTGGCGGCGCCGCCCGGCTTTGACGTGTACTACTTCAACGTCATGGCCGGGCCTGAACGGGCGTGGAAGTTCCACATCGATCCGGCCTTTCAGCAGTTGAGCAGTGAGATGAGCCAGAAGCCTGCGGGAAAGTGAGGAGTGTGGCCAGGCGGATGGAGAGCAAGATGGAACGGGTGCAAGTAGGGGTCATCGGCGTGGGGCGCATGGGCGCGCGCCACGCCCGCAATTTGGCCGGGAGCATCTCCGGGGCGCGCCTGGTAGCCTTGGCGGACCCGGACCAGGCCGCCAGGGAGCGGCTCCGCGCGGAGCTGGCCGTCCCGTATTCCTTTGATGACTGGCGTGAGCTGGTGCATCTCAACGAGGTCGACGCGGTGGTGATTGCTACGCCTGTCGAGCTCCGCGAGGAGATCGTGCGGGAGTGCGTGGCCGCGGGCAAGCACATTTTCTCCGAGAAACCGGCTGCGAAAGACCTCGCCACCACGCGCCGGATCAAGGAGCTGCTGGCCGGCTCGGAGATCAAGTACCAGCTCGGCTTCATGCGGCGCTTTGACCCGGGATACGCGTACGCCTATGAGCAAATCCGCTCCGGGCGCATCGGTGACCCCGTGCTGATCCGGCTCACCAGCCGGGACGCGTCGGGACCGCCGCTGTCTTACGTGCGCACCAGCGGCGGGCTGTTTGTGGACTCATCCGTGCACGATTTTGACCTGTCCCGTTGGCTGATGAACGACGAGGTCGCGACCGTGTACGCGGCGGGCGGCCGGTTTGTGTACCCCGAGTACGCGGAAGCCGGAGACATCGACACGGGCGTGGTCACCCTGCAGTTCCGGCGAGGCGGACTCGGCCTGCACGATAACGCCCGTCACTCGGGCTTCGGCTATGACATCCGCACCGAGGTGCTGGGCACCAACGGCTGCATCCAGATCGGGTACTTCCAGAGCCACCCGGTGGTGGTGCTGCAAAACGGCCACGGCAGCCACGATTGCGTGGCGGATTTTCTCGAGCGCTTCCGCGATGCCTACTTGGCCGAGATGAAGCACTTCATCGAGTGCCTCCGCACCGGCTGCGAACCGTCTGTGGGTGTGGAAGACGGGGAGAAAGCGCTGGAAATCGCCCTGGCGGCCCGCGAGTCGCTGCACACCGGGAAACCCACCGCCGTGGGCGCGGCGGTGGACGAAGCCCAGGGCGGGACTCGGCCCGCGGCGGGCGAGGGGGTGGCGTAGCCATGCGGGTTGGTTCGGCACCGATCACGTGGGGGATTTGCGAAATTCCCGGCTGGGGCCCGCAGAAGCCGTGGCCGGAAGTGTTGGACGAGATGGCGGCTGCGGGCTTTGAGGGGACGGAGTTAGGGCCTGCGGGCTATCTGCCCATGGACCCGGCCGTGCTGTGGGACGAGCTGGCCCGGCGCCAGCTCGTCATGATTGCGGCTTTCGTGCCGGTCAATTTCCGCGACCGGGCCGCGCACGCCGCGTCCATGCAGGCGGTGGAAGAAGTGGCGCGCCTTTTGGCTGCGCTGGGCGCCCGGGACATCTTGCTTTCCGACGAGGGCGACGACATGCGCAAGTCCATCGCGGGGCGCACCGCGGAAACCGCCGTGCGGGGCATGACGGCCGAAGAGTGGAACGCCTTCGTCGAGGGGCTCCACCAGGCCGCCGACCGCTGCCGGGACCTGGGCCTCACGGTCAGCTTTCACCCCCATGGCGGCACCTACGTGGAGCACCCGGCCGAGGTCCAGCGGTTGTTGGAGGCGACGGATCCCGACCGTATCCGCCTGTGCCTGGACACCGGGCACACCGCTTTTGGCGGGGGCGACCCGCTGGAGACGGTGCGGCGGTGGAGTTCCCGCATCGGCCTCGTCCACCTCAAGGACATCGACATGGAACGGCTGCGGGCCGGCATCGCCCAAGGCAAGGGCTACACCCCCTTGGCCCAGGAAGGCGTCTTTGTGGAGCTGGGCACTGGTTCCCTTGACCTGCGGGCGATCCTGGGCGAGCTCCAGGCCGCCGGCTACGACGGCTGGCTGGTGGTGGAGCAGGATCGGGTGGTGCGGCCGGGCGAGGACACGCTGGCCGCGGCGGTGCGCAACCGCCGCTACCTGCGGGAGACCTTCGGCCTGTAGGACGCGTTTTCCGCTCTAGGAGGCGTTTTTGATGGACGTGTTGACCGTCGGCCGGGTGATCGTGGACTTGTACGCCAACGAGCTGCACCGGCCGCTGGAAGAGGTCGAGTCCTTTAGCAAGTACCTGGGAGGCTCGGCCGCCAACATCGCCGTCGGCCTGGCGCGCCTAGGCCAACGTTGCGGGCTCATCAGCCGGGTGGGGGACGACGGCCACGGGCGTTTCTTGCGGCGGTATCTTGAAGAAAGCGGCGTCGACACCCGCTTTGTGGGTACAGACCCGCGCTACCGCACCGGGCTGGCCTTTGCGGCCATCTTCCCGCCGCAAGACTCCCACGTATTGTTTTACCGGGATCCGTGCGCCGACACCCAGGTGCAGCTGAGCGACTTGGACCTGGAGACCGTGCTCAACGCCAAGATGCTGGTGGTGACCGGCACTGCCCTTGCCAAAAGCCCCCTGCGGGAGACAGTCCTCTACATCCTGCGGGGCCGCCGGCGCCGGGGCGCGCTCAACGTGATGGACATCGACTACCGGCCAATGCTTTGGTCGGATCCCACCGAGTGCGTGCTCTACTACGACATCGCCGTGCGCATGTGCGACGTGCTGATCGGCAACGAGCTGGAGGTGGCGTTCGCGGCCGCCGCGGTGCGTCTGAGCGGCGAACCGGGGGCCGTGGGGGCCGGGCGGGAGCGGCTGGTGGGCGAGGACAAGCCTCCGCAAGAGGAACTTGAGCGCATGGCGCGGGAGCTCGTCGACGCGGGTGCGTCGCAGGTCGTGGTCAAGCTGGGCGCCCAAGGGGCGATGGTGATCACGCCGGCAGGCCGCGTCCAAGCGCCGGGTTTCCCGGTCAAGGTGGTCAACACCCTCGGCGCCGGGGACGGCTTCGCCGCCGGCTACTGCGCGGGGCTCCTCCGGGGGTGGCCCTTGGAGCGGTGTCTCGAGTACGGCAACGCCACGGGCGCCATCGTGGTCAGCCGGCACGGTTGCGCACCGGCCATCCCGACCAGGGAAGAGTTGGATGAGTTTCTGCGGGAGAGGACGAAGGCGTCATGACAGGTTCTAAGAGTACGCCGGGGGCCTTGCGCGGCCCGGAGACGCCGGGCAAGGCTTTCCGCCAGGCCCGCCTGTTTGAGACGAAAAGCGGCCGCTCCGTAGTGGTGGCGGTGGACCACGCGCTTGACCATGGCGACATTCCGGGCCTCGACGACATGGAAAAGACGCTGGCCGCCCTCATGGAAGAGGCGCCTGACGGCTTAATCGTCCGCCCGGCGACGCTGAAGCGCTACCACCATATCCTGGCGCAACGGGGCGGTCCGGCCTTGATCGCGGCGCTCGACTCCCGCATGACGGCGTCGTTGCCAGGCGGCGACACCATCGGGGAGGAGCACCGCCTGGCGCACACCGTGGAGGAGGCTTTGGCCCTCGGGGCTGACGCGGTCAAGGTGCTGCTCATTTTCGGGCGCAAGGATCTGCGGGTGCATGCGGACAACCTCGAGCGTGTCGCCCGGGTGATCGCAGCGGGCGACCGCTGGGGCGTGCCCGTGATGGTGGAGACCGTGCTTTGGGGCTTGAGCGTCCCCAAAGAGAGGCAAAACGACCCGGCGCTTGTGCCTCACATCGCCCGCATCGGCGCGGAACTGGGCGCGGACATCATCAAAGCGCCCTACGCGCCGGGCGTCTATTCCTCGATGACCCGCCGGCTGCCCGTGCCCGTCATGATCTTGGGCGGTGGGCGCGTGGATCGGGAAGAGGATTTCTACGCAAGCGTTGCCCAGGCCATGGCGGAGGGGGCCGCGGGGGTCGCCATCGGCCGCAACGTGTGGCAGGCTCAAGACCCGGCGCAGGTGGTGCGCCGGCTGAAGGAGATCGTCTACGCCGCGGGCGCCTAGGGTGCCGCGGCGCAAATCAGGAGGTGCGCGATTGCCATGGCACAGCCGCAAGCGGACGTCATCCGCCTACGCAACTTCATCGGCGGGCAATGGGTCGAAGCCGAAGCGGCCGGCAGCGATCCCGTCTACAACCCGGCTACCGGCGAGGTCATCGCCCAGGTGCCGTTGTCGAGCGCCGCAGACGTGGACCGGGCGGTCAAAGCCGCCGCGGCCGCCTTTGACGCCTGGCGGGAGACGCCGGTGTTTAAGCGGGCTCGGCTCATGTTCCGCTACAAGCAGGTCCTCGAGGAACACTTTGAGGAGCTGGCCGCCCTCATCACCCGGGAGCACGGCAAGACGCTGGACGAAGCCCGGGCGGAGCTGGAGCGGGGCATCGAGGTGGTCGAGTTCGCGGCCGGCATTCCCACGCTCATCATGGGCAAGACGCTGGAACTGGTCGGCACTGGCGTCGACGCGGAGATGTACCGTCAGCCGCTGGGCGTCTGCGTGGGCATCTGCCCTTACAACTTCCCCGCCATGATCCCGATGTGGATGTTCCCGCTGGCTATCGCCTGCGGCAACACCTTTGTGTTGAAACCGTCCGAGCGGACGCCCCTGACCGCGACCCGCCTGGCTGAGCTGCTGGAGGAAGCGGGTGTGCCTGCCGGTGTCTTCAACGTGGTGCACGGGGCGCGGGAAACTGTGGACGCGCTGCTGGCCCACGAGGAGGTGCGGGCGGTGTCCTTTGTGGGCTCGCAGCCCGTGGCGGCTTACATCTACCGCACCGCGGCCGCGTACGGCAAGCGGGTGCAGGCCCTGGCCGGGGCCAAGAACCACATGATTGTGCTGCCCGACGCAGATCTGGACTACACCACCGAGGCCATCGTCGCCTCGTCTTTCGGCAGCGCGGGGCAGCGCTGCATGGCGGGCAGCGTGCTGGTGGCGCAGCAGGACGTGGCCGACAATATCCTCGAGCGCCTGGTGGATCGTTCCAACCGGCTCAAGATCGGTCCGGGCGACCAGCCGGGCGTGGAGATGGGTCCCCTCATCCGCGACCAGCACCGGGAGCGGGTCAAGGGGTACATCCAGATCGGCGAGGAGGAAGGGGCGCGCCTCATCTTTGACGGCCGCAAGGCGCCCGTGCCGGAGCGGGGCTTCTTCCTTGGGCCTACCATCTTTGACGGCGCCAACCCCGACATGCGCATCGCCCGCGAGGAGATCTTTGGCCCCGTGCTGACGACGGTGCGGGTCAAGGACGTGGAGGAAGGGATCGCCCTGATCAACCGGTCCGCCTACGGCAACGGGGCGGTCATCTTTACGCGCAGCGGCGCCGCGGCCCGGGCGTTCCGCCGCCACGCCAAGGCCGGGATGCTCGGCATCAACGTCGGCGTGCCTGCGCCGGTGGCGGTGTTCCCCTTCACCGGTTGGCGCAACTCCTTCTACGGGGATCTCCACGCCAACGGCGAGGACGCCATCAACTTCTACACTGACCGCAAGGTCGTTACCGCCCGGTGGCTGTAACGCCGCCGGGACGTCTCCGTCCGGGGTCACGACCGGGGGGTTATCGTCAAAGGTCACGAAAGGGACAGGCTGCACCGGCCTGTCCCTTCTTGTATCGACGGGACTGGATGACGGCCAAGGCGGCTGATGGGCGGGCCGCACGACGGCCGAGGCGGCCGGCGCCGGGCCACAGGGCTGCAGGGCCGCAGGGCACAAGCGCGGGGCAGCGCCTAGCAGTAAAGCTTCAGCGCATCGCCGGCCTCGGCCAAGGTCCGCAGCCGGGTCAGCGCGGTCTCGCCCAGCGTCGCCGCCACGGCATGCACCAACGCGGTGAGGAGGGTGATGGGCGCGGCGTACGCGCCGGTAAAGGCGTCAGTCGCCGCAGGGGCCGGCAGCTCCACCGTTGCCGCTTCGGAGAGCGGTGAGCCGTACTCCTCCACGACGGCCAGGATCGGATACCCCAGGGAGCGGGCGTATGCCACTGCTTCCACCAAGCGCCGGTCGCACGGCCGCAGGCCGATGGCCAGCACGACGCCCCCGTCCCGCGCCAGGGCAAGGTGATCCCAGAGGCTAGCGTCGGCGGCCGTGTAGATGTACACGTGGGGCAAGAGGCGCTTGAGATGGTAGCCCGCATGCACGGCCAGCGCCGCGCAGCGGCCAAGCCCGAGCACCGTGACGGAGCGGCTGCCGCACAGCCAGTGAGCTGCCTGCTCCACGTCCTCCCAGCGCAACTGCCGGGCCAACCGGCGGACGTTTTCCGCTTCCACGGCCATGAGCCGCTGGGCGGGCTGCAGCGCGTCGGGGCCGTGTTCCTCCCGGTCGGCGCGGTGCAGGTCGTCGGTGACGATCCGGCGCAGCCGCTCCCGCAGGTCATTGAAGCTCGCGAAACCGATCTTGGTCGCGAGGCGGATGACGGTAGCCTTGCTCACACCGGCCGCCCGGGCCAGCTCCTCGGCGGTGAGGAAGGCCGCGTCCCGGTACGAGGAGATCAAGTAGTCGCACACGATCTGTTCGGTACGGCTCGCCCGCGATTGCCGGAAGCTGGTCAGTCGCCGCAGCAGGTCGCGCTTGTCACCGTCCGGAGGAGCAGGGGTAGGTATCGGCTCCGGCTCCATCGTAAAGGCGTTCACCTCTTTGGCCGGCGCCGGCGGAGACCGCCGGACGGGGCCCGTCAAAAGGCGACAGATCGTTTCGACACGGGAAGTCCACGGCCCTGCGGGCCAGGAGCGCCTCAGCGCCGTGCGGCCCGCAGCCTCAGTCCTCGTGGCGTGAGGATCTCCTCCAGCCTCCGCAGGAAAACGTCCATGATGACGGCCAGCAGTGCGGTGGGGACGGCCCCGTACCACACCAGCGGGGGGACGCGCAGATCGATGCCGTGGACGATCGCGGTGCCGAAACCGCCCGCGCCGATAAGCCCCGCAATGACGGCCACGCCGACGTTGAGCACCGCGGACGTCCGGATGCCGGCCAAGATGACCGGGATAGAGTGGGGCAGTTCCACCATCCACAACAGCTGCCACGGTGTCATGCCCATGCCGCGCCCGGCGTCCAGCTGGGCCTTATCGACCGTTTCCAGCGCCACGGCGGTGTTGCGCAGGACGGGCAGGAGACCATAGAGCACCATTGCCACCAGCGCCGGCACGAAACCGAAGCCCAACAGGGGCAGGGCCAAGGCGACGATGGCCAGTGAAGGGATGGTTTGCCCCGCATTGACCAGGCCGTCGACGACCGGAGCCCATTCGTCGCGGAAGCGGGGCCGGGTTGCGATGACGCCCAAGGGAATGCCGATCACGACGCACAGCAAGGTGGACAAGAGCACCAGCTCTACCGTGCGTACGCCCATCTCCCACATGGTGCCGCCCTGAAACGGCAAGGCGTTAGGGTACTGGGGCCAGATGGCCAGGAGGATGCGAGCGTGCAAATCTTCCATTAGGAAGAACGCGCCCAGCAACACGATGGCCCCCACCGTCGAGGCCACGAGCCGCACGACTCGCGCGACCGTCACGAGGCCACCCCCTGCACCGGCAAGGCGGACAGCAGTTCCAACAACCGTTCCCGCCGGATCCAGCCGACGACGCGCCCGTTGTCGTCGACGACGGGAGTGTCGGCCAAGCCGTTGAGGATCGCGGCGGACAAGGCGTCCCGCAGAGTGGCCGTGGCCGGCACGGCCGCCGGGGCCCGTCCAGCCGGCGCCCCTCCGGGTGCAGCGCCGCCGGCTTCGTCCGTTGCAACTGCGCGCCCGTTGCGCAAGGCCGCAGGCTCCATCACCCGGGACACCGGCACGAGCCCCAAGGCCTTGAGCACCCGGTCTCCGCCCACGAAGTCCTGGACAAACTCGTCGGCCGGCCGCCACAGGATGGCCTCGGGCGTGTCGTATTGTACCAGCCTCCCCTGGCGCATGATGGCGATGCGATCCGCCAGCTTGAGGGCTTCGTGGATGTCGTGGGTGACAAAGACGATGGTCTTTTTGACCACCCGCTGGATGGCGAGCAGCTCGCCCTGGAGCCGTTCCCGGGTGATGGGGTCCAAGGCGCCAAAAGGCTCATCCATAAGCAGGATGGGCGGGTCCGCCGCCAGTGCCCGGGCTACCCCCACCCGCTGCTGTTCGCCGCCGGAAAGCTGCCGCGGGTATTTGTTGCGGTTGGTGGCCGGGTCGAGCCCCACCAGCGTCAACAGCTCATCGACACGTTCGTCGATGCGGCTTTGCGGCCAGCCGAGAAGACGCGGCACCACGCCTACGTTTTGGGCGACGGTCATGTGCTCAAACAAGCCGACGCCCTGGATCACGTAGCCGATCTGCCGCCGCAGCTCTTCGGCCGGCACGCGATCATTGGGCTCGCCGTTGATCAAGATGCGCCCGGCGGTAGGCTCCACCAGCCGGTTGATCATGCGCAGGCTGGTCGTCTTGCCGCAGCCCGACGGGCCGATGAGCACACAGGTTTCCCCGGGCATGATGGCCAGGTTGAGGTTGTCTACGGCTTTCTTCTGCCCGTACAGTTTCGTGACGCCTTCAAACACAATGATCGGTTGGCTCATGCCGACACCCCCCTGGACATTCGCAGGCCTTTCGGCGTCAGCCAGCGGGCGAGCCAGCCCAGGAGCAGGTCTACCGCGATGGCGACCAGCACCGCGGGGATAGCCCCGAGGAGGATATGGGCGATGCTGGCCCGGTTGATGCCCTGGAGGATGTAGTAACCGAGCCCTCCCCCGCCGATGAGCTGAGCGAGGGTCGCGATCCCGATGAGCAGCACCGCCGTCTGCCGTACCCCTGCCATGATGATGGGCAGCGCGTGGGGCAAGAGCACCATGAACATGATCTGCCGCGGCGTCATGCCCATGCCGCGGGCAGCGTCCACTTGGGCGGCGGAGACGCTGTGCAGGCCCGCATGGGTGTTGCGGATCACCGGCAGCAGCCCGTACAGGGCCAGCCCCGTAATGGCCGGGGCCGCTCCGAGACCGCCAATGCCATAGCTGCGGAGCGCCGGGTAGGCGTTGGCCAGCGCGGCGAAAGGCTCCATGAGCATCGCAAACAAGGCCAAGGACGGCAGTGTCAATATGACGCCGGACACATACAGCGCCGCCTGGGCCACCCGCTCCCGGTAGTAGCCCCAGATGCCGATGGTGACACCGATGACGATGCTCAAGCCGGCCGACACACCGGCCAGCCACAGATGCTCCCTGAGCCGGTGTTGGATCCCGCCGCTTTGGGCTTCTTCCTGAAACACCCGCCACAGCCAGTTCCCGGCCGGATCGGGCCGAAAGACGAGCCAGGCCCCGTGGGCAATGACCAGCAGCGCCGGCAGCCAAAGCAGTAACCAGAGGGTCGCAGGCACACGGCCCGCCCGGCGGATGTTGAGGACGCCAGCGTAGATAAGCAGACCGTAGCCGGCCAAGGACAGCCACACGCCGCTGCCCCATAAGGCCACATTGGCCACGGCACCATAGGCGCGCCCGGCGGCGATCAAGGGCTCACTGGTGCCCCACGCGGCCAAAAGCCCCGCGCTGCCGGCCGCCCACAGCCACCAGCCCCCTCGCGGACCCAGCGGCCGGGCGCTCACCAGGAGCGCGACCGCTGCCGGGGCCGCGAGCAGGCAGGCGGCGGGCCAACCGCCTAAGGACGACACCGTGCTGGCCCGCACCAGAAACCTCGAGCCAAGGGCCAGCGGATTAGGGGCGCTCTGGATCCACGGCAGGCCGCACACCGCGACGAGGGCCAGCGCCGCACCGGCCATCCCGAGCCAGCTGCGGCCGCCGGCCGTTCTCGCGGGGCCGCGCATTAGCGGGTCACTCCGATGCGCTGCAGGAAGTCACGGGCAACGGCAGCCGGCTGGCGTCCGTAGACGTCCACTTCCGCGTTGAGCTCAGCCAGCGTCCGCCCATCCAAGTGCGCGAACACCTGGCACAGGACTTCCTCCAGCTGCGGATAGGCCTGCAGCACTTCGGACCGCACTACCGGCGCAGGCTGGTAAATGGGCATGGCACCTTGGGGATCGTCCAGTACCACCAGATCGAACGCGGCGATGGTGCCGTCGGTGCCAAACACCATCGCGGCGTTGACGCCGTTGGCGCCGTTGGCCAGCGCCTGGGCGGTGGCATAGGACCCTTGCGCCAGGACAAACACGTCGCCGCGGGGGATGGAAAAGCCGTACGTCTGCTCAAAGGCCTGCAGCCCGTCCGGCCGGTCGATGAACTCGGGATTGGAGGCGAAGATCACCCGGCCGCCGCCGTTGATGTAGGCGGCCAGGTCCGCCACCGTGTACACTCCGTTTTCTTCCGCCCAATGGCGACGCACGGCGATGGCATAAGTGTTGTTGGCGTCAGCCGGGCACAGCCACGCGAGGCCGTTGCGCTCGAGATCGACTTCCCGCACCAGGGTCGTCGAGGTCTCCGGGTTGGACCACACCTCCCGGGGGACGTCGAGCCCGTAGCCGCTGAAATGGACCAGCAGCGCGGTGCCCGTGTATTCGGCATAGACGTCGATTTCACCCGTCTCCAGGGCTTGGCGCACCACGGCGGTGCCGCCGAGGCTCAGCCTGTTTTCCACGGGCAGGCCGTGCGCGGCCAGCGCCTGCAGGATGAGTTCGCCGAGCACCAGCTGTTCGGTGAAGTTCTTGGAACCGACCCGGATCGGGGACTGGGCCATGGCCGCGAAAGGCCCAGCGGCCAAGAGCAACATGACGAGACCAACGGCCAGCAGGGATCGTAGACGAAGCATCGGCATCAGCCTCCGTCGCAGAAAGTGTAGCAAACCTCGCCCGGCTGGCGGGCGCGCGCTATACCCTTCCGCCGCCCGGACACGGGGCCGCAGAGGAAGATCCGGATGGTCCAGATAGGACCAATTGGTGAACCGCGTGGTTCAAGTATACGGTTTCTGGAAAGAGGGTGTCAACCGAAGGAAACCGACGGGTCTGAGTCAAGCCCTCTGGGGCACGAAGCCGGTCCGAGGTGTGTCAGCCAGTAGCGCCAGAGATGACCCGGTGCATCAGCCGAGATAGCCCGCCCGACCGGGTGCGGCCTGCCTCGGTGATGGGTA
>LZRQ01000067.1 GCA_002159155.1 Firmicutes bacterium ZCTH02-B6 | reverse complement strand
GCCTTGGGGACCATCGGCAGCGTCGATGAAGCCAAGGCCATCCACCGGCAGCGGGCCCGACTGCGCAAAGAGTTGGTCGAAAAGCGCCGGGAGCTGGAGCAGTTGGATGAGGCGTTTATCCTCGGCACCCGGATCGAAGCCGGCCGGCGCCGGCGGGAAGAGGAGCAGGCCGCGAAGCCAGCTGCCCGCCGCGTGACCCAGATTCATCCGGTCGATCCGGCGCTGCGGCAGGCGGCGAAGGAGGTGGCGCGAGCCAAGGAAGAGGCGGCGGCCCAGGAGGCTGCGGCTCGTGCCCGGGAGGCGGCGGCTGCCGCGCTGGCCGGGCGCACGCTGCGGGCTGTCGGAGCCGACAGCCGGGTGGCGGACATCGTGGCGCAGATGGACGCATGGGTCAAGAGCGGCATGGGCCGGAGTGCTGCCCCGGCGGAGAAGCCGGCCGGCCCCGTGCTGCGATCGGTTAAGTGACACACAACGCGGAGGTGACCACAGATGGCTTTGGCAGCGGAAACAACGGCACACGACGTGCAAGACTTGTTGGAAGCGACGCGGGAGCGGGTCCGGGAGTACCTGGAACGCACCAAGGAGAGCCAGTCCTCTCTCGCCCGGAGCATTGGCATCAGCCCCGCGCGGTTCTCGCAGGTGTTGGCCGGCACCTACGCCGGCAACGTCGAGGAGAGCCTGCGACTCATCAATTACGGCCTGGACAAGCTGCAGGCGCAGATGGCGGCGCCCGAGCCGCCGCCCTACGCGGAGACCCAGGCGGCCCGGGAGGTGCTGGCTGTTTGCCAGTACGCCCACGAAAACCGGACCATCGGCATCATTCACGGAGACGCCGGCCTGGGCAAGACCATGAGCATCCGGAAGTACCAGAGTGAGCACCCCGATACCGTCATCGTCACGGCGGACCCCACCCTCACCAGCATGAAGGCAATCCTGGAGGAACTGGCGGCGGCGTGCGGCGTCAAGCTCATGGGCTCGGCCCGCCGCCTGCGCAAGGCGATTTCCGCTGCTCTCCGGGGGACCGGTAAACTCATCGTCATCGACGAGGCGCAGCACCTGTCCGCCAAAGCCATCGACACGCTGCGGGCCATCCACGACGACAGCGCGGTGGGCATGGTGTTCGCCGGCAGCGACGACTTCTTCGCACAACTCCGCGGCCGCAGCCAGTCGGACTTTGCCCAGTTCTACAGCCGCGTCGGAATCAGGAGGCGTCTTCAACCTCACGTGAGCGCCGAGGACGTGCGGCAGATCTTTGCCGGCTACGGCCTGAGTGAGGAATCCCTTCGCCTGCTCCACGAGGCCGCCAACCAGGGCCAGGGGCTGCGGGGCATGGTCAAGACGTGGGTGTTCGCGGCCAACTTTGCCAGGAGCCAGGGGGTGCCGGTGGGCCCTGAACACATCCTGGGGGCCACCGCTTACCTGACGGCTTGAGGAGGGGGCGGCATGCCGAGCTGGGCCGTTCTGGCGGCGTTTGCAATTGGTGCGTGGATCGGGGCGGCTGGAGGGTTCCTGCTGGCGGCCATCCTGGCCGCCGGCGCCCGGGCCGACGAGGCGGCGGAGAGGATGTTTCTCAGCGCCCGGCCGGCCGCCCCGGCGTCAGATAGCGAGGTGAGCGCCGATGGCGGGCCTTCTGAGAGATGACCGGGTTCTGCGGGTACTGGTGAAGGCCCGCCGGCCCATGCGGGTCGAGGAGATCGCCAAGCGCCTGCGGCTGCGGCGCCGGGTGACTCCTGAGGTCCGGCTGCGCATGGCGGAGGCCTCGTGCCGGCGGCTCGTGCGGGACGGGCTGGCGTGGGAAACCGCCGACGGGAGGTTTACGACGGATTCCCGCCAGGCCGCCGGCGCCAAGGCCCGGACGGCGTAAGCTCGGCTTCACCGCCGAGCACAGCCCCCAAACAGCGGTTTGGGTGTTGTGCTGGACGGTGAATCCGCGAAAAGGGGGTGCGTCGCCCTGCTGATCGGTGTGGGATACCGGCGCCCGTGGTGGCAATTTTGGCGCCGTTCGCCCTTCATCATCCGCATCATCCAGAAAGGAGCGAGAGCATGGCGAGAGTGAGCGTCAAGGCGGTTCAGCAGCGGTCTACGCTGCAGAGCTGGGAAGATGTCGATCAGGCCTTGCGCCAGTATGGTGAGCTGACGCTGGAGATCGAGGCCCTGGAGGCTGAGTACACCCGGCGCATCAACCAACTGCGGGAGGAGCTGGAGGCCAAGGCTGGCCCTCTGGTGCAAACCCGCAATCAGCTGGCCAAGGAGATGGAGCAGTTTGTGCGCCATCGCTGGGACGAGCTGGACGGCCGCAGCCGCCAGCTGACCCATGGGGAGGTTGGTCTGCGCCGGGCTACGTCCATCGTGATCCGCAAGGTCGCCGACACCCTCGCTGCATTGAAGGAGCGGGGTCTGCACCACTGCATCAACGTGAAAGAGACGCCGAACAAAGACGTCATGGCGCAGCTGACCGACGAGGAACTGAAGGCCGTAGGCGCTCGGCGCAAGATCGAGGACGTCTTCTGGTTCGATTGGAACCGGGAATCCGTGTCCAAGAGCGCGTGAGCGGAGGCGCTGAAGGAGGTCGGCCTGTGCTGCACGTCGAGGTGCACTGCTTCTCTTGTCACAAGCCGATGGAGCCCATGAAGCCGACGCGGTGGCGCCAGCGGACCAATTGGTGGTGCCGCGAGTGCGGACACGGGGTAATGGTTTCGGTGACGGCCCAACCCGGTCCTCGGCCCGGGCTGGGCCTGGGGCGCTGGCTGCGAGCCCGCCTGGCGGACCGGGCCAAGCTGAATTAGCGGGGACGCATCAGGGAGCGATGGCCGTGAACCAAGTGCTGCAGTTGAGCCTTGAATTTCCACGGCTGAACGGCGACGAACAGCGGGTGCTTGACGCCCTGGCCGGGCGGCGGGGCCGGGCCCGTGCGCTGAGCGCCCCCTCCCTGGCCGCTATGACCGGACTGGACGAGCGGTACGTGCGGGATGTGGTGAAGCGGCTGGTGGAAGTGCACCGGGTGCCCATCGGTAGCACCACCAGCCGCCCGCCGGGATACTACATCATCGCCGGTGACGAGGAGCGGCGCCAGGTGCGAGCCTCGCTCATCCGGCGGGCCGTCTCGATCTTGCAGCGAGCTCGGGCGTATGACCGCGGCCCGTGGGTGGATCAGCTCATCGGCCAACTCCAGCTGGAGCTGGAGAGGGACGCCGCGGTGCGGGAGGTGCAGTAGGGTGCTGACGCGGGGGCAGAAGGCGCTGGTGCATGTGGCAAAGAACCAGCTCGGTCTGGATGACGACCTGTACCGGGAGATTCTCATGCAGGAGGCCGGGGTGTCGTCTGCTTCAGAGCTCGATTACAAGGGCTTTGAACGGGTGATGAAGCGGTTTCGCAAGCTGGGATTCCGGCGCAAGCGCACGCAGCCCGCCGAGCGCCCGCAGCCGGGCGGGACCATCACGCCGCGGCAGCAGGCGAAGATTGCCGAGTTGTACGCGGCGCTGGGTTGGACGGACCCCCGGCGGCAGATGGGATTCAGCCGCCGCGTCTGCGGCGTGCCGTGGCCGCAGACCAGGGCGCAGGCCAACAAGGTGATCGAGGCGCTCAAGCAGATGGTGGCCCGGGGTTACAGCGAACGGACGGGACGCGGCGCCGCCGAAGACCGGTAGCGAGGTGATGGCCATGGAGTGGATGCGAGACGTTTCTGCAGAAGAGCTGCCCGAGCCGTACCAGACGCTGGTCCGGCTGGTGGGAATGGAGGCCACCATGGCCATCGCCGAGGAATTCGGTGGGCTCAGCCTGTACTTCCCCAAGCTGGACCGGCTGTCGGCTCGGCTGCGGGACGAGCGGATCCGGGCGGAGTATAAAGACGGGTACACCATCCAGGAACTGGCCCGCCGGTACGGTCTCAGCGACCGACGGATTCGGGAGATCATCAGCGAAGAGAACCACCCCGATCAGCTTCCGCTATTCCCCCAATCCTCCTAGAAACCCGTCCACGACGGGCCTCACAAGACCGGCGCCCCCGCCAGATGATACGCTCCCGACAAAGGGAGCGTTTTTTGGTTGGGAGTTCCGGTATGCCCTGGCGGTCAGACGCACGATTCCAAGAAGCTGTTGAGACTGTCCTCCGCCATGAGGGCGGACTCGTCGATCATCCGAACGACCCGGGAGGCGTGACCAAGTACGGAATCAGTCTCCGGGCGTTCCCGCACCTTGGCCGCGAGGGGATTATCAACCTCACGGTGGACCAGGCCAAGGACATCTATTTCCACCACTACTGGCGCCCCAACCGGTACGCAGAGATCCAGGACCCGGCCGTCAGCACAAAGGTCTTCGATCTGGCGGTGAACGTGGGCGCCGTCAATGCGAACCGGATCCTGCAGCGGGCCGTGAACTGGCTGGACGGCTCCCGCCTTAAGGTGGATGGGATCGTCGGCAGCAAGACACTGGCGGCGACCAACCAGTGCGATCCGGTGCGGCTACTGCAAACCATCCGCTGGCACGCAGCGGAGTATTACTACCAGCTGGCGCGAGCCCGCAACGACCTGCGCCCGTTCCTCTTGGGGTGGCTGAATCGGGCTTACGCCTGAAAGCGAGGGAAGGCATATGTGGGAGTTCATCCTGAGCCTGTTGGAACTGGAACCGGTGCAGGTCGGGTTGTCCGTGGTCATTGTGACCATCATCGGCTTTCTGGCGCGCCAGTTCTGGTGGGCCAGGCACGTGGTGGGGCTGGGCCTGGAAGCGTACCAGTACGCCGAGCGCGAGGGCCTGCTGAAGGGGCTCCGGGGTCACGAGAAGCTCAAGCCCTTCATGGACCATTTTGTAGAGGAGTTCCGCAAGCGCTTTGGGCGCGACCCGAGCGCACAGGACCGTGCCAAGGCTGTCGAGGCTATGGAGAAACAGGTGGCGCGCGAGCATAGCAGCGCGGGAGCCTTGGGGGGGTCTTAGGGGCGCTCTTGCAGCCGGGTCCGCTGGACCCACGGGAGCGCCCCCATGTGCGGGACGCCCTCCGGCGTTTGCGGAGGTGACGCAGGGTGCGGACAACGACGAGGACGCGGGCTCTGATTCTGATAGGCGTCATCGCCCTGTTCTTTTCCCTGGCGATGGCGGGCCCCGCCCACGCCGGCGAGTGGGCCGGCAGCATTACGGTCATGTGGGAGTGGCCGGAGGGCCCCAACCGGGTCCGAATTTGGGCCCTCGACTACAGCTACAGCGAGGACCTGTTTTTCACGCTTTTGCTTGAAAACAACCCCCGACGCGGGGACGTGCTGGATGTGTCCGCCACCTACTATTGGCCTTTCATCTCGGGCGTGTACGCATCGGTCGGCTACCGCGTCGGGCTGAGCTGGGGCACCGCCAGCTTCCCCTACGTGGCGGTCACGTTCCGATTTCCGGGGGGTGGCCGGCCGTGAACCTGGGGGATGTGGGCCTCGACGGCTACAAGGTGGCCCTGGCCATCATTAACTTCGGCCTCGGCATCATGATGACGTTTCTGACCATGAGTGTGAAAGAGGTCCGGGACAACATCAAGGAACGGCTGCAGGAGCAGCGAGCGGAGATCCAGGCGGTACGGGAGGATCTGGCCCAGTTTAAGGCGTCTGCCCCCCACCGCTACGTCCTGAGGGAGGACTTCATCAGGAGCATTTCGGTCCTTGATCACAAGCTGGACCGGATGGGCTCCGACATCGCGACCCTCAGCCAGAACGTGGCCAAGCTCGTGGGGAGTGGTGGTAGCCGTGAAGCGCCATGAGGCCCGGGAGATTCGCGGGCGTATCCTAAAGATTCTCGATTTCAGCTACCCCGAAGGGGTGGCTCTGACCGTCATCGGCCTGACGCTGGGCGACATGGAGTACCAGGTGACGCCGGCCGTGGTGGCCGGGTACATCGACTACCTGGAGGAGAAGGGCTACGTCGAGACCCACGAGATCCGGCTGCCCGACGTGGGCATCTCCCGTCGCATCGCAAAGCTTACGGCCAAGGGCAAAGACCTGCTTGAGGGCAACATCCCGCCGGATCCAGGCGTCTTTACGGGGGCCGGTGCGTGATGTCTCGCCGCCGTCGCAAGCACTTCAAAGTTGATTCGTTGCCTCCTGAGCTGGTCGAGGCTATCAACAAGAAGCTTGTTGACGGTTGGACGTACCGGGAGTTGGCCGACTGGCTCAATCAGCAGGGGCAGCCGGTGTCCAAGTCCGCCATCGGGCGCTACGGCAAGGACTTCCTGGCGCGACTGGAGGCGCTGAAGGCGACCCAGATGAAGGCGCGGGCCATCGTGGAGGCGGCCCCGGACGCGCCGGCCACCGAGCTGAGCGAGGCGGCCAACCAGCTGGCCACGCAGCTGATTATCGAGACGCTGCTGCAGGTGGATGACTTGACCGGCGCCCGCATCACGGACCTGTTGAAGGTCTTGCCCCATCTGGAGAAGGCTGGCGTGGCCAGGGAGCGCCTCAAGCTGGAGTACCGGCAGAAGGTGGACCGAGCGGTGCAGGCGATCGAGGAGACTGCCAAGCAGAAGGGCCTCGATCCAGAGACGCTGCGCATCATCAAGGAGCAGATCTATGGCATCGTTGACCGCCCCGGCAATTCAGCTAACTGAATACCAGCAGGCCTGGGTGAACGATAAAAGCCGGTTCAAGATCGCTTTGAAAGCGCGTCAAACGGGCTTTAGCTTCGCCGTGGCCCTGGAGGTTGTGCTGGACGCGGTCGAGCAGAAGACCACCTGGGTGCTGCTTTCCCGCGGCGAGCGCCAGAGCAAGGAACTCATGGAGAAGGTGGCCATGCATTCGCGGGCCATCGGTGTCGCCTGCGAGGAGCTGGAGACCACCTTCCGCATCGACGACCGGGACATCAAACAGCTTGAGGTGCGCTACCCCAACGGCTCCCGGGTCATCGGCCTGCCGGCGAACCCGGACACCGCCCGGGGTTTCAGCGGAAACGTGGTGCTGGATGAGTTCGCCTTCCATGCGGACAGTCGCAAGATTTGGACGGCCCTATACCCGACGATCACCCGGGGATACAAGATCCGGGTCATCTCCACGCCCAACGGCAAGGCGGGCAAGTTCTACGACTTGTGGATGGACCAGTCGGGCATTTGGTCCAAGCACGAGGTGGACATCTACACCGCCAAGGCGCAGGGCATGGATGTGGACATTGAGGAGCTGCGGGCCGGCGTGGAGTCCGAAGACGACTGGCTGCAGGAATACTGCTGCGTGTTTCTGGATGAAGGCGGCGCCCTGCTCACCTACGAGATGATCAACGCCCTGGAGGACGACCGGGCCAGCCTGGACCTGCCCGAGCCATTCGAACCGATTGGTGATCTGTACCTGGGCGTGGACATCGGCCGCAAGCGGGACCTTACGGTCCTGTGGCTGCAGGAGCTCGTCGGGGATGTCCTGTGGACGCGGGCCGTCATCCCGCTGCACAGGGCGCCGTTCCGTGTGCAGCGGGAACAGCTCTACTCGCTGCTCTCCCTGCCCCGGCTGCGGCGGTGCTGCATCGACGAGACAGGTATCGGCATGCAGCTGGCCGAGGAGGCCGTGGAGGCGTTTGGCACCTACCGGGTGGAGCCCGTCACCTTCACGGAGGCGACGAAAGCGGAGATGGCCTTGAGTCTGTACCGGAAGGCCGAGGACCGGCTACTGCGCATCCCGCACGACGACCGGATCCGCCGGGACCTAAACTCGGTACGCAAGGTCACCAGCGCGTCGGGGCGGGTGCGTTATGTCGCGGAGCGGACTCAGGACGGCCACGCTGACTACTTCTGGGCGTTGGCTCTGGCGGTGCATGCGGCCGACGTGCCCTACCAGCCGGTGGAGTATGAAAGCGTGATTCGGCGCCGGTTCCTCCCCAGCGGAGGTGTGGCCGGGGTGCCCGCCGGCGTTCACGGCCGGCCGGCTCGTGACCCTGTGTGGTCCGGAAGGGGGGCCTGGTGATGGCGCTGGTCGATCAGTACGGACGCCCTATCTCCACTGAGCGTAGGCCCATCACCGACGTCCTGGCCGTGGCCTCCGTCCGGGACAAGTGGTCCTCGTATCCGTCGTCCGGCTTGACCCCGGCTAAGCTGGCGGCCATCCTGCGGGAGGCCGATGCGGGCGACGTTTACCGGCAGGCGGAGCTCTTCGAGGAAATGGAGGAGAAGGACCCGCATCTCTTCTCCCTGCTGCAGAACCGCAAGAACGCGGTGCTGGGGCTGGACTGGGAGGTCTTGCCCTTCAGCTCCGACGCCGAGGACCAGCGCATCGCCGACTTTGTCGCCGACGTGCTGCACAACCTGGAGGGCTTCGAGGACAACTTGCTGGACCTGCTGGACGCCCTGGGCAAGGGCTTCTCGGTGCTGGAGATCATCTGGCAGGTCGAGGGCAAGCGGGCGTATCCGGCGGCCCTTAACTGGGTGCACCAGAAGCGGTTCCGCTTTGGCGACCGGGGCGAGCTGCGGCTCATTACCGAGGACCAGATCCGCGGGATCGAGCTGCCGCCCCACAAGTTCGTGGTCCACCGGTACAAGGCCCGTTCAGGGCTGGCCAGCCGCGCCGGCATCTCACGGGTGCTGTCGTGGATGTACCTGTTTAAGAACTTCGGCATCAAAGACTGGGTGCGCTACGCCGAGGTCTTCGGCATGCCGCTGCGGCTGGGCAAGTACGACGCTTCGGCCAACGAGGAGGACAAGCGGGCCCTGTATCAGGCCCTGGTGGATCTTGGGAGCGACGCCGCCGGCATCATCAGCAAGGCGACGGAGATCGAGTTTATCGAGCCCAAGATCAACACCTCCTCCAACACGTTCCAGGAGCTGGTGGAGTACATCGACCGGCAGATGAGCAAGGCGGTGCTGGGCCAGACGCTCACCAGCGAAATCGGCACCGCCGGCAGCTACGCCGCCGCCCAGGTGCACAACCAGGTGCGCCAGGACTTGGTGGAGGCGGACTGCAAGGCGCTGGCCGAGACCCTTCGGGTCTACCTCATCCGGCCCCTGGTGCTGTTCAATTTCGGGCCGGATCACTTGCGCCGGCTGCCGTGGATCAAGTTCCACTACGAGCAGCCCGAGGACTTGAAGCCGGTGGCCGAGGTGTACGCCACCCTGATCGGACAAGTCGGCCTGCCGGTGTCGGCCGAGCATGTGTATGAGCGCTTTGGCATCCCGAAGCCGGAGTCCGGCCAAGCCATCCTGGTGCCGCCGACAGCCTCCATGCTGCCCATGAAGACGCCGGCGCCAGCTGCCCCGCCCGCCCCTGGGCCCTCTGCCATCCGGGCGATCTTGGCAGATTCGCCGCCTAACCCGCGGCAGGCGCAGCGGGCCGTGGATGCCATGGCCACGGCGGCCACACAGGCCGGCGCCGATGTGATAGGCGCTACGCTGGAGCCGTTGCTGCAAGTTGTGCGCGAGGCGACCAGCCTCGAGGATTTGCGGGTCCGATTGATCGAGGCTTACGAGCACCTGGACACGGCGGAGCTGGAGGACTTGCTCTTCCGGGCCATGTACGCAGCGGAGCTTCTCGGGCGGTGGTCGGCTGATGCCTGAGGTGCTGGCCAAGGCCCTTCCCTTTGATGAGGCTATCGAGTTCCTCCGGCGCAAGGTGGCCCTCCGGCCCGATGAGTTCACGGCGCTGGAGGAAGCGCTGCGCACCCGGGCCTTCACGGTGGCCGGCATCACGTCCCTGCGGGCGCTGCGGGATCTGCTGGACCTTCTCAATCGAGCGCTGGAAACAGGCATGACGCTGCAGGAGTTTAAGACCGAAGCCAACGTCCTTCTGGAGCGGCGGGGTTATACGGGCATGAGCCCGTACCAGGCGGACAACGTCTTCAGGACCAACCTGCAGACAGCGTATTCCGTCGGCCGCTACCAGCAAATGACCCGGCCGGAGGTCCTGCGCCGCCGCCCGTACTGGCAGTACGACGCGGTCATGGACGAGCGCACCCGCCCCACCCACCGGGCGCTGCATGGCAAGGTGTTCCGGGCTGACCACCCCTTCTGGGACAAGTGGTATCCGCCCAACGGCTACCGGTGCCGGTGCACCGTCATCAGCCTGAGCGAGGAGCAGGTGCGGAGGATGGGACTGGCCGTGGAGGAGGCGACCCCGGAGTGGGTGGAGCGCCCCGACGGTGTACCCCAACCCCTGCTGCCTGACCGGGGCTGGGACCACAACCCGGGCAAGGTGGCGTGGGAACCAGACTTGAGCCAGTACCCGCCCGAGCTGCGGGCAGCCTTCGAGAGACGCGGGCAAAGGCGGGGCGTGTAAACGCCGTTCAAATCGGGGTTTATGGCGGATTTTGTGGTGATGAAACCTCCGGTTTGGAATCGAAACTCGGAAGCGCACCCCGCTGCGAGGCGATTTTAGGCGTTAGGAGCGGTCGATATGTGCGGGGTAATACATTTGCCCACCTTCGGTTTCTTAAACGCTCCTGCGGGAAATTAAACGGGTTTTGAACGATGTTGGCGACAGGGGGGTGACGGGATGACCAAGGAGCGACTGGAGCGGCTGGTGGAGCTGCTGGCCCTCACGCTGACGGAAGCCGGCGATTTGCCCCGGGAGATCCAGATCCTGCCCCGGGGATGGGTTCGCTCCGCCAAGGGTGAGTTCCTGGTGGACGACACCTCCATCCAGGAGCTGCTGGCCAATGCAGCGCAGCGCCAGAACGACCTGGTGGTGGACTATGAACACCAGACGCTCCTGAACGTGGAAGCGCCGGCGGCCGCCTGGATCAAGCGCCTGTTCGCCAAACCGGACGGCGTGTGGGCGGAAGTGGAGTGGACGCCGCGGGCGGCAGAGTACCTGCGCAACCGGGAGTACCGCTACCTCTCCCCTGTCGTCGGGGTACGGAAGTCGGACAAGCGGGCGGTGTTCCTGCATTCGGCTGCGCTGACCAACACGCCGGCGATCGACGGCATGGTGCCGATCATGAATAAGCACGACGGCAAGGAGGATGACGACGCGATGGACGAGCTGCGCAAGAGACTGATCGAACTGCTGGGGCTCAAGGCGGATGCGGATGATGAGGCCATCACCCAGGCCGTGGAGGCTCTCAAGAACCAGACGGCGGCGGAGGTCGTGGCCCACAAGGACGTCTTGAGCCTGCTGGAGCTGGGCGAAGACGCCACGGTGGACCAGGTGAAGGCCCGGATCCTCATGCTGAAGAACCCGTCGGCCTACGTGCCGGTGGAGGAGTTCAACGCGCTGAAACGGCGGCTGGACGAGCGGGACGCTGAGGATCTGGTGCAACTGGCGCTCAAGGAAGGCAAGATCGCCCCGGCCAGCGCGGACTGGCTCCGCCAGTACGCCCTCAAGGACCCGTCCGGCGCCCGGGCGTTCGTGGAATCCGCGCCGCAAATCGTGCCCGTGGGCACCTCTCTTGCGGGGGGCAAGCAGCCGCCGGCGCCGGACGCAATCGACGACCTGCAGGCGTCGATCAACAAGCAGCTGGGGATCTCTGATGAGGTCTTCAAGAAGTGGAACGGGAGTGAGGCGTGATGGCTCTGACCAAGGACCGGAGGACTCCGATGCGGGCCGGTGACTTCCTGGTGCTGCCGGTGGCGGCCGGGGTGCAGATCTTCCTCGGCGCGTTGGTGGCCGTGGACTCCAGTGGCTACGCGGTGCCGGCCAAGAACGAAGACGGCCTGCGGGCGGTTGGCCGGGCCGAGGAGGCGGTCGACAACCGGAACGGCGCGGCCGGTGCGGCGACGGTGCAGGTGCGGCGGGGTGTGTTTTGCTGGCGGAACGACACCACCCTGCCCGTGACCGCGGCTCACGTCTACCAGGAGTGCTACATCCGGGACGACGAGACGGTACGCGCCCGGGACGAGGAATCCGGGGCTGCCAACCCCGTCGCCGGCCGGGTGATTGAGGTCAACGGCGGCGAGGTCTGGGTGGAGACCCGCTGAGGACATCGGCACAAGGAGGATGACGGCAGATGAAGGTTGTCAATGCGGAACGGCTGCGAGCCGCCAGCGCGGGCTTCCGGGCGCTGTTCTATGAGGAGCTGGCGGCGCGCACGGTGATTTGGCCGCAGCTGGCCATGCGGATCGACAGCGATTCGCCCGAGGAGACCTACAACTGGCTGACCGGCTTTGGTCAAATGCGGGAGTGGGTCGGGGACCGCGTCATCCGCAGCCTGGCGGCCCACGGCTTCACGATCCGGAAGAAGGACTGGGAGTACACCATCTCGGTCCACCGGGACGAAATCCTGTTCGACAAGCTCAACCTGGTCCGGCCCCGCATTCAAAACATGGCGGACCTCGCGGCGCGCCATCGGGACCAGCTGGTGGCCGATCTGCTCATCGGCGGGTTCACCAACCTGTGCTACGACGGGCAGTATTTCTTCGACACCGACCACCCGAGCCCGGGCACTGCCAGCGGGGTGCAGTCCAACAGGACCAACAAGAAGCTGTCCAAGCAGGCATTCGAGGCCGCCTATGCGGCCATGCAGGCGCTGGTCAATGACGAGGGCGAGCCTCTGGAGATCACTCCCACCCACCTGGTGGTTCCGCCCCAGCTGCGGGCGACGGCCCTGGAGATTGTCAAGGCCGAGCGTCTGGAGAACGGACAGACCAACATCAACCGGGACGCGGTCGAGGTGCTGGTGCTGCCGCGGCTGGCCAAGCAGCCGACGTACTGGTTCCTGCTCGATCTGTCCCGGCCCATCAAGCCGTTCATCGTGCAGATCGTGAAGGACATGGAGTTCGTGGGCCTGGAAAGCCCGGACGACCAGAACGTGTTCATGCGCAAGGAGTACCTCTACGGCGTGGACTGCATGGACAACGCCGGCTATGCCCTGTGGCAGCTGGCCTACGGCTCCACGGGCGAAGCGGACTAAGGACGGGGTGTGTTTCGATGCCGATCCGGATTGTGAGCAAGAAAGAAGGGTTCTGGCGCTGCGGTGTGCAGCACTCGACCACGCCCGCCATCTACCCCGATGACCGGTTCACGCCGGAGCAGCTGGCGCAGCTCCAGGCTGAGCCCATGTTGGTGGTGGACGTGCTGCCGGAGGAGAAGCCCAAGGCCGCCAAGGGGGCCGGCGGCAAGAAGGCGGCCGCCCAGGAACAGACGGACGCAGGGAAGCCGGCGGACAAGGAACCGCCGGCCGACGCGGGGACGGCGGACGACAACGCCGCCGGCGGCGGACAAACCAGCCAGGGTGAGTGACGATGTACTGCACGCGCGAGGACTTGCTGGGTCAGGTGAGCGAGCACGTCTTGCTCGGTCTCGTGGACGACGAGAACGCCGGCGAGATGACGCCCGAGGCTGAACAGCGGCTGGAAAAGGCCATCTCTGACGCGTCGGGCCGCATCGACGGCTACCTGCAAGCGAGGTATCCCGTGCCGCTAAATCCAGTGCCTCGGCTGATCCGCAGCCTGTGCGTGGACATCGCGGTCTACAACCTGTTTGCACGGCGGGGGTTCGACGAGGAATCGGCGGACAAGGCCGTCGTCACCCGCTACCGGGACGCGATCCGGCTCCTGGAGCAGATCGCCGCCGGCAAGGTGCGCATCGGCGCCAACACGCCGGCCCCCGCCCACACCGTCCTGTTCGCCCAGCGTCCTAAGGTGATGCGGGACGGACTGGACCTGTTCTAGGAAGGAGGCCTTGGGGTGGCCGCCACACTGCGCATCGACAAGGAAGGCGACTGGAAGCGGTTTGAGCGGGCGCTGCACCGGCTGGGCAGGCTGAGCTTCCTGGGCTTGCACCAGGAGGTCGGCGAGGCCCTGGTGACGTCCACGCGCTTGCGCTTCCGGCATGGCGTTGACCCCGAGGGCAACCGGTGGCCACCTTCTCGGCGGGCGCAGAGCGAGGGCGGCCAGACCCTGCGGGACACGGGGCTCTTGGCCAACTCCATCCACTACCAGGCCGGCGGCCGCCACGTCGAGGTGGGCACCAACGACAAGCGGGCCCGCGTGCACCAGGAGGGGCTGGAGATTCGCGCCAAGCGTGCCCGCTATCTCCGGTTCAAGGTGGACGGCGGCTGGGTGCAGCTGAAGAGCGTGAAGATGCCCCGTCGTGCCTTCCTGGGGATCTCCGAGGATGACCAGCGCGAGATCCAGGAGATCGTGCAGCAGCGCATTGAGGAGGCCCTGTCGTGATCCACCAGGCGACCAAGTTCCTGTCTGAGCTGCTGCGCAGCGACGCCGTGGGGCTGCGGGTTGTGTTTGAGTCGGCCGCTGACCATCAGGCCCACCGCACCCCACCCTATGCGGCCATCATCATCGACCAGGACGAGCGCTACCGGCGGGTGGAGCGCAAGGTCCAGTTCGAGGACAGGCCTGAGCAGAACCGGCGGGTCTATACCTATGAGGTCATCCGGGCGACGTTGCCGGTGTCGGTTATCCTGGTGGAGCGCAACCGGGAGCAGCTGGAGGAGCTGCGACGGAAATTCCTGGCGGCGCTGCCCGCGACCATGGTGGACGCCCAGGGTGGCGAGGTGCGTATCACGCCGGTCACGGGCGAGTTGCTGGAGGACCAGAGCCACAAGCGGGGCGGCGTGGCCATCGACATCATCGTGGAGTTCGACGCCGGGATTTACCGGACGGAAGAGGTGCCCCTCTTTACCGCCGTGGAGATTGAGGGTATCGACATCGAGCGCCCGCAGGACTAGGGGGTGAGATTTGTGTCCGGCAAGACCAAGGAGGCGAAGGAGAACGTCCGCTCGCAGCCCGCGGCGACCCTTGAGCCGACGGTGGACGAGCTGGCGGAGAGGCTGGGGCTTAAGCCCTGGCAGAAGGCCGGGCTGTTCCGGGCCCAGGGATGGGCGCCCGGCAAGCGCGTGAGCGAGCAGGAGTTCAAGGCGAAGTTGGCGGCCTGGATGAAGGGCCCCATGTCTCGGTAAACGGGCGAACGGAGGTGTAAGGCATGGCCCTGAAGGACGTGCTAGTAAAGATCAAGGACGGAGGCCTGGCACTGCTGGCCGCCAACCCGTCGGCGGTGCACGCCAAGGTTGGCGTGGCCAGCCTTGCCCCGGTGGGCCAGATTGTGGCCCTGAGCGACCATGAGCAGATCGCCGACACCCTGGGCGCCGGGCCGCTGGCGGACGCTACGCTAGACAGCTTTGTCGCCGGTTCCCGGCTGGTCTACGTGGTGGCGGCAGAGCCCGACATCCCCGGCCAGCGCGGGACCGTGAGTCGTGAGGGAGACGGCACGGGCACGCTGAGCGTGGCCGGCAATCCCTTGAACGCCTTTGATGTCGTGGTGGAGGTGTTGCGCACCGGCGGGCTGAACGACGCAGTCTTCCGGTACAGCCTGGACGGCGGGGCCTCCTGGAGCGGCCAGGTGACGGTTCCGGCCGAAGGCGTCTATACCTTGCCGAACACGGGTTTGACCATCACCTTCCAAGCGGATGCGGAGAACCCGCCCGAAAGCTTCCGGCAGGGTGACCGGTTCACCTTCAGCACGACGGCACCGCAGGCGTCGGTGGAGTCGGTCAACAGAGCGATTGACGTTCTGCTGGGCTCCAACCTCAGCTTTGACTTCATCCACGTCGTCGGCCCCAGCGACGCGGCGATGTGGGCGTCCTTGGCCGCACGAGCCGAGGAGGCCTTCAACAGCTTCCGCTACATCCACATCCTCGCCGAGGCGAAGCCGCCGGCTCCCGGGCAGACGGTGGACGAG